>QNBT01000188.1 GCA_003644205.1 Planctomycetota bacterium
AACAAAGCGGTGGTATTCGAGTTGTTTTCCTTCGCCTGCTCGACTAACGTGGCCCTTGTAATAACGGCGGTGGCGACATCTTCCCAATCTCTGCTGTTTAGGCGCTCTTACTTTTCATTTGTTGGTAAGCTATCTCTGCTATATTGGCCTGTTTGCCGGCATGTTCGATGGTCATGTTCACCAGATTGCCGTCCGCGTCCAAATCAACATAAATGTTTTCGTTTATCTCTTTGGTCTGCGCTACCTGATGGCCTGAAAACTCCACCAAAGCAGTATCCGTATCTGTAAAGTATTTGATTTTCATAACATTACTCCTGAAAACTGCGATCAAAGAACGCATTGTGTACGGTTACACCGTCCGAAAGCAGAATAACCCGCAAATATTTATCGATTTGTTTTACGTATATCCATTTTCGAATTCTGCCGTCCTTCTGAACCTCTGTTCTTAAAGGCTTATCTATGGCACTCTGAATCCATTCTTCTTTGATACAAGAACGATCCGGCCGTTTTCTCGTATAAATAAAATACTGGGTAAATTTCAATTCTATTTCTCTTGCCTGAGTTCTGAATTATACAATTTCGTATTTACCCCATTAGAAAGAAAGCCACATCCGAGCTTTCTAACAGGGTTAAATTATCAAAAACCGAGATTGCCACGGCCTGCTTTGCAGGCCTCGCAATAACCGTAGTGTCCCATAATAACAGATAAAGACCGACCAAACAAGCAAAATCTGCCTGTTTTTTAATTTCTACCACGAAGGACACGAAGTTCTCGAAGTTAAGTCAAGAAATTCAATATTTCTTCATGCACTTCGTGGTTGGTAACTAATTATGACATTGTCAATCAGTCGTGTTGAGCCGATCTTTACCGCTAATGCCACCAGTGCCCTCCCTTCAATAACGTCAATATCGGCAAGAGTCTCAGTGTCAACAATACTTATATACTCTATCTGAGCCTTCGAGGATTCACTGATAATCTTTCGCATTGCCTCAATCAACGCCTCACAACTCCGCTGGCCGGCGGCAACGAGCTTTTCACATTCGGCAAGCGCCGCCGACAACAATACAGCGTCTTTCCTTTCCTCGGCGCTAAGATACTTATTCCTGCTGCTTACCGCCAGGCCGTCCGGCTCGCGCACTGTGGGACAGACCACGATTTGAAGCGGCATATTCAGGTCGGCGACCATACGCTTTATCACGAGCGCCTGCTGAGCGTCCTTTTGCCCGAAAAAGGCAATATCGGGCTGGACTATGTTGAACAATTTGGCACATACCGTGGTAACCCCGCGAAAATGCCCGGGCCGGAATTTGCCGCACAGGTTCAGAGTCAATTTGTCCACGCTGACCCAGGTAATATTTTCTTTCTGATACATCTCGCTTGCGCTCGGTGCAAAAATAAGGTCAACACCGGCTTGTTTGCATATACTCATATCGGCTTCGAGGTCCCTCGGGTACTTGTCAAAATCTTCACCCGGGCCGAACTGAGTCGGATTCACAAAGATACTCACCACGACATAACCACACCTTCCGATTGCTGCTTCTATGAGAGATACATGCCCTGCATGCAGCGCGCCCATCGTGGGGACAAATCCGATACGCTTACCGGCGGTACGCGCAGCAGCCACCGATTGTCGAACCTGTTCTATTGTCGTTGCTGATTCCATATATAACATCTCACCTCATTTGCCAGTCTCTTGACTTCAGCTTCATCCAAACAGTTGAACTCACCCGGCCCAAGCCGTATTACAGGGCTGGTCCGCCAATCGGCAAAAAGCCTTTCATAATCATCCGCAAGACTTTCAAGTGTCTCAAGTTCGAGCCGCTGTTCGTAGGGGCGATTGCGCCGCCGAATACGGCCAAGGCACACCTGTGGCGACTCTATCAGATGAATAACCAGCACCGGACTTGCAACCGCTGATGCCGTTTCTGCATGACGCTTCTTATACCGCCCAAGCTGGTCGGCATCAAGTGTCCGCGCTGCGTAAATCATTTCCTTATCGAAAACATAATCGGTTACAACCGCCTTGCCCGGCTCAAGGCGGCTGGTGTTCAACTGTTCAACTCTGCTGTCTAAAAAATACAACTGTGAATCAAGAGCAAATTCCGTCCTGCCCGCATAGACATCCGCAAGATAGGGATTTTCGTCGTATGCCTCGGCCAGCATCTCGCAATTCAGCTCTTTTGCCAGAGCGCCGGCTAAAGTCGTTTTGCCCACCCCAATTACCCCTGCCACCGAGACAAGCTGCGGCCTTTGCCCGTTTCTTATAAAGTCTTCGCCATTCAACCGCCCGGCAAGCTCTCTCATCGACCGCTTCAGGACCGGATGCTCCAAATCGCCGTCAAGCTCACACATGCCTTTTAATACAAAGTGGCGAAGGTGCATCTCGCTGTGCGGGACTGTCAACCGGGCCGTCTGGATAATCTCCTTACCGTAAAGCAAAAGGTCAAGGTCGATAGTCCGGGGGGCCCACTTTGGGTTGTGCGTTCTGCCTAAAGAATCCTCAATGGCAATCATGCTCTCATGCAATTTTTCAGCGGCCCCAACAGTCTGAATCCGAGCCACGGCATTAAGATAGTCGCCTCCGGCCCCATCACCCAAAGGCCGAGTTTCAATTATACTGCTTACAGCGTCAACTCTGACGCCCTCGGTACTATTAAGGCAATCCACAGCTTTGTCGATGAAATTCGCCCTGTCGCCCAGGTTCGAACCAAGTCCGACATAAGCTGTCGTGGTTTCAGAGGTTACTTTAGCCATCCGGCCATCCGATTGTTGAGACGCTTCACATTCTGGGCATGGTTCAATTTTGGCTTTCCCATCCCCAAGCTGCGCTTGAGGCTGCCACACACAGCGGAACCCCGAATCGATATTCCCAAAATCTTTACTGAAACCATGCTCACACTTTTTTGAAGCGTTTCATGGCCTCTTTAACATTATCCGGTTTGTTAAAGGCGCTGAGCCTCAGATACCCTTCGCCCGCTGCGCCGAATCCTACCCCCGGTGTGCCAACCACATGCGCCTTTTTGAGGACCCTGTCAAAGAAGTCCCATGAGCCGATTCCGGGCGGCGTCTTGAGCCAGACATAAGGCGCGTTTACACCGCCGTACACATTATAACCCATTTCAGCAAAAGACTCGCGAATGAGCGCAGCGTTGGCCATGTACAACTCGATAGTCTGCCGTATCTGCTTTTTACCCTCGGCCGAATACACCGCCGCCGCACCTTTCTGGGTAATATAAGAAACACCGTTGAACTTGGTGCAGTGTCTGCGGGCCCAGAGCGGATTCACCTCGCAGGCCGAGCCGTCTGCCTTGCAAGCCTTCAGTTCCTTTGGCACAATCGTAAACGCACACCGAACACCAGTAAAGCCCGCTGTTTTTGAGAAACTGCGGAATTCAACCGCAACCTCCTTGGCTCCGTCTATCTCATATATAGAGTGCGGCAGATCCGGGTCGGATATAAATGCCTCGTAAGCTGCATCAAACAGTATTACGGCTTTATGCTCTCTGGCGTATTCGACCCATTCGGCAAGTTGGGCTTTTGTCGCTACCGCCCCTGTCGGATTATTCGGGAAGCAAAGATAAATCAAATCCACAGATTGAGCGGGCAATTGTGGCACGAAATTATTCTCAGCCGTGCAGGGCATATAGACAATTTTGCCGTACCTGCCGCTGCTATCGGCGGGCCCGGTCCTGCCTGCCATTACGTTTGTATCAACATACACGGGATAGACAGGGTCGGCCACGGCCACCACGTTATCAAGGCTGAAAATCTCCTGAAAATTGCCCGTGTCACACTTCGACCCGTCACTTATAAACACTTCACTGGCGTCGAGCTCAATTCCGCGAGGTGCAAAATCGTTAGCGATTATGGCATCTATCAGGAAATTATACCCGCGTCCCGAGTCATCGTATCCGTGAAAGGTCTCGGCCCTGCTCATCTCATCCACGGCGGCGTGCATAGCTTCAATAACCGCAGGCGCAAGAGGTTCGGTAACATCCCCAATACCAAGCTTGATGATCTCGGCGCCGGGATTAGCTTTTGCAAAAGCCGCTACCCGTCTGCCGATTTCAGGGAACAGGTAGCCGGCCTGAAGTTTTAGAAAATTTTCGTTAATGCTAATCATAATAACAGAGCTTACAGATTTTGCTTTACGTATTTGACGGCGTTTTCAAAGATTGTTCTTCCGTCCGCACCCTTGCCATCGGTCAAGCGGCTCCAATGCGGGTGCTGCGTACGATGAATATGCCTTTCCGGGTGAGGCATAAGGCCTAAAACCCGGCCGGTCGAATCGGTCAGGCCCGCTATCGAACCCATAGAGCCGTTCGGATTCACAGGAAACGACCCTTCGTTACCGTCCCTGTCCACATATCGAAAAGCCACGTACTGTCCCGATTTCAGCTCTTCGAGGACGTGGGCATCTTTGCTAACAACCTTACCTTCTCCGTGGGCGATAGGCAGATATATGCGCCTATCCGGTTCAATGAATACACACCTGTCGCTGCCGGGCTGCAGGTGAACCCATCTATCCTCGAACTTGCCGCTGTCATTGTCCGTTATAGTAACAAGCTGGTCCCGGCTGGGTGCCCCATCCATTCCCGGCAATATGCCGGTCTTGACCAGTACCTGAAAACCGTTGCATATTCCAAGGACCAATTTACCGTCTTCTATAAATTTTTCCAGCGTATCCGAAATATGATGAATTATCTGGTTGGCCAAAATCTTGCCCGCCGCCACATCGTCTCCATAGCTGAAGCCCCCCGGAAATACAAGAATCTGATAATCCTCCAAAAGCCCCGGGTTCTCTATCACCCTGTTAATATGTATCCTTTCCGCGTGGGCACCGGCCAGCTCAAGAGCATACTGTGTCTCCTCATCGCAATTCACCCCCGCCGCCCTTAAAACTATCGCTCTTATCCCGTCCACTTTTGCTCCTTATACTTTTAACCAAGGTCCAGCGGCTCTTGCCACGCTGCTTTAAGTTTATCCAAATCAACGTCAACGGTACTATTTTGGCCTTCGGCCTTTAT
>QNBT01000189.1 GCA_003644205.1 Planctomycetota bacterium
TCGTCCTGGAATCTCTGGAATTGCTGACTGAACTCGTGGATTGTGGCGGCCTGGTTTTGAAACTGCATATCGCCGCTTACTACCGCCCCTACCATCTCGACCACTTTATCTGCGGCGGCCTCTGCAAAGCGGGCGGGTTTTGCCGGAGAGAGTTTGACGTCAGTTGGTGCGGGTGGTGCGGGCTTTTTGTGGAGAGCTTTTGCCTCGTCGATTTTCTTTGCCAGGTCCTTTGTTTTTTCAACCAACTGCTTGGCTGTGGTGGTTGTCGGGGAGTCGGTATCGGCGGCGGCGACTCCGTTTGGTGTATTTTTTTCTGCGTATCCGGGGATGAACCTGCAGCCTAACCAGCAGAAGATATAGTCGATGAGGCTCTTTGCGAAGGGGATATTCTTGTTTGAGGTCATGCCGGACGGCTCAAAGCGGGCATGTCGGAATTTATCGATTAATGTTATCAGCGGGACGCCGTACTGAAGTGCCATCGAAACGCATGTGCCGATAACGTCCATCAGGCCTCCGACGGTGCTGCCCTCCTTGGCCATGGTGATAAACAACTCACCAGGCTGGCCATCCTCGTATAGCCCCACCGTCAGATAACCTTCATGTCCTGCAACTGAGAATTTATGTGTAATGCTGTTTCGCGTCTCGGGCAGGCGACGCCTGAATGGTCGTGCCTGTGCGGGTTCTGCAGCAGCTTTTTTTGCTTTTGAGCTGTCGGTCTTTTCAGTGTTGACGGGCTGAATCCTCTTTGAGCCGTCCCGATATATCGCCACGGCCTTTAATCCCATCTTCCAGCCTTGGATGTATGCAGAGGCGATATCCTCTGTGGTGCTTTCTTTGGGCATATTGATAGTCTTGCTTATAGCGCCGGACATAAATGGCTGCACCGCGGCCATCATTTTCAGATGCGCGAGATAGTGGATGTGCCTTTTACCGCCGGCTGGCTTGAAGGCACAATCGAAAATCGGCAGATGCTCTTTGCGGAGCTTCGGAGCGGTTTCGATAGTATCGTCCGTGTCGATAGCGTTGCAGATATCCTTGATATCCTCGGGGCTGTATCCGAGTCTTTCGAGGGCCATTGGAACTGTCCTGTTAACGATTTTTAACATACCGCCGCCGGCTAAGAGTTTGTATTTTACGAGGGCGATGTCCGGCTCAACTCCTGTTGTGTCGCAGTCCATCAGGAAACCGATGGTTCCGGTCGGTGCAAGTACGGTTGTCTGGGCATTGCGAAAGCCATATTGTGAGCCGGTGTCGAAGGCCTCGTCCCATGCATTCTTGGCGGCGCTAAGCAGATAGTCGGGACAGTGCACCTCGGGGATGTTGTATGCATGCTCGCGATGCATGCCTATGACATTCAGCATGGAATCCCTGTTTAGCTCGTAACCGTTAAATGGACCTTTTATCCGGGCGATTTCGGCACTTGCGGTGTATGCCGTAGCGGTCAGTATCGCGGATATTGCGGCGGCCCAGGCCCTTGCCTGGTCGGAGTCATAGGGCAGAGCAAGGCTCATCACTAAAGAACCGAGATTGGCGTAGCCCAGCCCCAAAGCGCGAAAGTCATGGCTGTTTCGTGTGATGCTCTCTTCGGGATAGCTGCCGTTATCAACCAATATCTCCTGAGCAATGATAAACAGGCGAATCGCCTTTTTGAAATTCTCGACATCAAATGAACCGTTTTCATTGCGAAACTTCATAAGATTCAGCGATGCGAGATTGCAGGCTGAGTTGTCGATAAACATGTACTCGCTGCATGGGTTGGATGAATTGATGGGTCCTGTTTTTGGACAAGTGTGCCAGCGGTTTATTGTCGTATGGTACTGAACACCGGGGTCGCCGCAGATTCTTGTTCCTTCGGCAATCAGGTCCATAAGCTCACGTGCCGGGTATTCTTCCATAGGTTCTCCGGTTGTTACGGCCCGGGTAGTCCACTTGCCGTCCTTTTCGACGGCTTCCATGAATTCATCGGTTACACGTACCGAAAGGTTGCTGTTCTGGAACATGATACTGCTATAGGCTTCGTTGTTGAGGTCGCCGCCGTAACCAGCCTCGATAAGTGCCCATGCCTTTTTCTCCTCTTCGGTTTTGCATGTGATGAACTCCTTAATATCGGGGTGGTCCACCTTTAGTGACTGCATCTTTGCGGCGCGTCTTGTTTTTCCGCCTGACTTTACGACCGCGGCAATCTGGTCGAAGACCCTCATAAAGCTCAGCGGCCCGGACGGCCTGCCGCCGCCGGAGAGCTTCTCTCTGCTGCTCCGAAGCGTTGAAAGGTCTGTCCCGGTGCCGGAGCCGTGTTTGAAAAGCATCGCTTCACTCTTGGCCAGCCGCATTATGTCTTCCATAGTGTCTGCAACGGATAGAATGAAACAGGCCGAGGCCTGGGGATATTCATAACTGTTTTCGCAGGCCACCGCCCTTTGCTCTTTATCGTCCCAATGGAAGTTGTGCTTGCCGCCCTGAATCCCATAGATATCGAACAGGCCCACGTTAAACCACACAGGCGAGTTAAATGCGCCGTACTGGTTCACACACAGCCAGGTCAGCTCGTTATAAAAATTCTCGGTGTCTTCGTTTGATGTGAAGTAGCCGTCTCTCCTGCCGCGGTCGGCTATCGTTCTGCAGACACGGTGCACCAGTTGCTTGACCGAGTATTCACGTTCGCCGGCTTTGTTGTCGCCATAGAAGTATTTGCTTGATACCACTTTTGTGGCAAGCTGGCTCCAGGAGACGGGTACTTCAATATCCTTTTGTTCGAATACCACCTCACCACTATCGTCGGTGATTTTGGCCTGACGAAACTCCCATTGGATTTGGTCGAATGGATGTTTGTTGGGGGTAGAGAAAGTCTGAGAGATTTTCAACCCTTTTGAGCTAATCGGCTTTGGACTTGTCCAGGGCTGAAATCTCGATGATGCCACATTTTCAGTTGTTTTAGAAGTCTCGTTCTCGGCCATTTCTATACCTCCGTACTATAAAATGAAAAAAACTACCTAATACTATATACAGACTTCACAGGAGCATTATTGCAACATGTTGTTGGTTACAACAAATTTTATATTATTATCATTTGGAATCGAAGGCAACAGAAAAACTGGAAAATTTTTTGCCCTGTGGGCTAAGTCGCTTCAAATACAGCACCTACGGCGACAAAAAATTTCTTTTTCACAGATTTACACGTTGCACAAATAGCGATATTTAAGCGTTAGTGGCGCTATTAGGTCTGGATGATGCCTTTTTCAATAATTTGCTTTATATCGGAAACGGCAGGCTCATCCGGGATGACAGCGGTATCTGCAAGGCCCTTTACTAACAAAAAGGCGGTGTCCTGAGTGTGCTTGCCTGTGAATACCCCCTTGCCGGTTAAGTGCTGGACCTTGAGCCTGGCCTTGAGGTCGAAACCGGCGGCACCAATCAGAATCAGGTCCGGCCCATCATCAAGGTACGGCCCGGAATAAATCTGCTCCTTTCGGTATATGTCTCTTATGACCTTCCTGCCATCCACCTCTAATGAGGCAAACAGGCTCTCAAGCTGCGAGAGGACATCCTCGGCTTCATCCGGCTCGACCGAACCGCACGGATATTTGCCTTTCAGATTCAGATAAATCCTCGCAGGGTCCAGCGCAAACGCCTTCGTGCAGGGACCAATACTTTCCAGGCTGATTTCGGAATCTTTTTTGAGCTGCAAAAAGCCCTTGCTTTTCAACATATAGTTGATATGGACTTCATGGTCGAGTTTCTCGAAGCCGTGGTCGGAGTGTATAACTAATAAATCGTCGTTACCCATTCGGCTGGACATCTCGCCGATTACTGCGTCAATCCTCCTGAAGTGGTCGCAAAAGAAACTGTGATATTGGTGATTGGCGTCTTCGTAGGCATCCCACAAAAAGTGCATCAGCCTGTCCGTACAGGTGAAAACCAGCATGAACGTCTGCCAGTCCACCGCTTCCCACAAATACCGGTAAGCTTCAATCCTGGCGCTAATCGTTTTATCAACATCCGCCAGAAACGCATCCATATCGCTGTGGGCCTTTTGCGCATCTACATCAAGCTGATAACCCATCTTTTTAAGGTCGGTCGCTAACGATTTAGGATGAATACTCTTCTGGAAATCTATCGCTACAAAGCCGGCAATATGCACGCCGTTCATCTCGCGTACAGGATAGGTTCCCGGCACGTTGATTATGACGGATTGGCCGGGCCAGGCGTCCCAGAAGGGTGCCGATTTGAGGCTGGTATAGTTTGGAAATCTAATTTTGTAAGAATTTGGGAGCAGGTCCATAAAGCCGAAGATGCCGTGCGCGGCCGGATTTTGGCCCGTTATCATCGAGGACCACGCGACGCAGGATACCTCCGGTATGGACGAACGCATCTGTTTGAATGTACCCTGTGAAATGAGTTCAGCAACATGGGGCATAACGCCGTTTCCAGCGAAGCCCTTAATCATGCCGAAAGGCACACCATCGAGACCGATTATTACCGTCTTCGGATTATCTATCATTGCATCAAACTACGTGTATAATTATGCCGCCGGTACAACCTGTGTGGTATCAATTGTTATGCCCTAATCCTCGTCTATATAGCCTAAATCTTTAAGTTTGTTCTTGATTATATCCATATCATCCTCAGTCAAAGGCTTACTCACGGGCAAGGATGACAAGGGATGCTTTTTTGTGCCAAAATCTATAAACGACCATACCCTTTCGTGTATATAATAACAAATTATCTTCGCTACCGACTCAACAAGACCTACGCCGATAGAAAGGGCAATTCTTCGAGTGAAAACGAAGACAATCGTAGCGGTGGCAATGGCTGCCAATAGTCGGTAGCTGACAGCTTTCAATATCGACCGAAGGTGAGCTTCTCTATCTACGTTCATATTACATATACCCGAGAGAGCTAAGTTTCTACATCATGTAGTCATTTTCCCAGTCCTGAGCCCGGCTGCTTAAATATACTTCTGATAACTATATTAAGGTTACCAAGGCAGTGATTATATCCACACTATCGGCATATATCCA
>QNBT01000190.1 GCA_003644205.1 Planctomycetota bacterium
ATTCGGTGCGCCGCCATGAATAACTTTATCGCATAACCGATAGATGAAAAGCCCCCGATAAAGAATATCGCCGCCGCCAGCAGTGCAAAAAGGTCACGCAGAACAAAGACAAGCATCCCAAAGCCGATTAACAATAACCCCAATACAAGGCTCCCTTTTGCAAGGCCCTTGGTCGCCTGCGAGGCCTGTTCGGAAAAGAAAAATCTAAACACCATAAAACACCTTTCAAAAAATAACAGGCCCCGTCACCGGGGCCTGCTCTTAACTTAACTCGCTAATACATCCCGCCTCCGCCCGGCGGCATCGGAGGTGCTTCCTTCTTTTCAGGAATCTCGCTTACCACCGCATCGGTCGTCAGCAGAAGTGAAGCAATAGAGGCCCCGTTTTGAAGGGCAATCCTTTCGACTTTCGTAGGCACGATAACGCCGAACTTAATCATATCGCCGTATTCCTTGCGAAGCGCATCATACCCGAAATTAGTTTCCTTACTCTCTAACACCTTCTGGGCAACTATCGAGCCGTCAAGCCCGGCGTTAGCGGCAATCTGCTTAATTGGAGCAACAATCGCACGCTTTACAATATTGACCCCAATCTTTTCATCGCCGGTGCATTTGACCTTATCCAGCGCCGACTGTGCTTTGAGCATGCAAACCCCGCCGCCAGGCAGTATCCCCTCTTCAACCGCCGCTCGACAGGCGTGCAGTGCATCCTCGACACGGGCCTTCTTCTCTTTCATCTCGGCTTCGGTGGCCGCCCCAACGTTGATTTGTGCTACACCGCCGGCTAACTTCGCCAAACGCTCCTGCAGCTTCTCGATGTCATAATCACTGGTGGACATTTCAATTTCATTCTTGAGCTGCTCAATACGACCCTGGATGTCTTCCGATTTACCGGCACCTTCGACAATAGTCGTGGTATCCTTATCGATGGTAATCCGCTTTGCCTGACCCAATTGACTCAGCTCGATACCCTCAAGCTGCAATCCAAGGTCCTCAAAGATCGCCTGACCACCCGTAAGCAGCGCAATATCCTGAAGCATCGCCTTTCGCCTGTCGCCGAACCCCGGCGCCTTAACAGCCGCAACCTGCAACGTGCCCCGAAGCTTGTTCACCACCAGAGTCGCCAGCGCTTCGCCTTCAACGTCCTCGGCAATCACCAAAAGCGGTCGACCCTGTTTGGCAACCTTCTCAAGAAGCGGAACAAGCGACTTGACCGTGGTAATCTTCTTTTCAAAAACCAGAATGTAAGCCTTCTCGAACACCACGCTCATACTTTCCGTGTTGTTTATGAAATGCGGGCTTAGGTAACCCTTATCAAACTGCATACCTTCCAACAATTCAACAGTCGTCTCAAGCGACTGGCCCTCTTCGACCGTGATGACACCGTCCTTGCCCACCTTGTCCATCGCCTGTGCCATCGTCTTGCCGATTTCAACGTCCTGGTTCGCAGAGCACGTCGCAACCTGCTGAATCTGCTTGCTCGACTTTACCTGCGTACTCATCTCCGCAAGCGCATCGACAAGAGCATCGACCGCCTTGTCTATACCACGCTTCACCTGCATCGCGTTGGCGCCGGCTGTGATGTTCTTCAACCCTTCATCGTATATCGCCTCTGCCAATATCGTCGCGGTTGTCGTACCATCGCCTGCAACTGTCGACGTCTTTGACGCGCCCTCCTTTACCATCTGGGCGCCCATGTTCTCGTATGCGTCCTCCAGCTCTACCTCCTTCGCCACCGTTACACCATCCTTGGTTACCGTCGGCGAGCCGAAGGACTTTTCCAAAATAACATTTCTGCCGCAAGGCCCAAGTGTAATCTTTACCGCACCGGCCAGCTTCCGTACACCTTCACGGATAGCGGCGCGCGCCTCCGTATCATAAGCTATCTTTTTTGCTGCCATTTTTTGCTCCTGTTCACTCGCCGGAACCTGCCTGTTCAAAAGTACAGGCCCGGCCAAATTTCAATCTCTCGCTAATCCTCAATAATCGCCATTATGTCCGTTTCGTCCATTATCATATATTCTTTTTTACCCAACTTCACCTCCGTCCCGGCGTAGCTCGTGAAAAGCACCTCGTCACCTTTTTTCACCTGCATCTTCCCTCGCCCACCGTCCTTTAAGAGCTTCCCCTCACCCACACTTATCACCTTACCTCTTTGAGGCTTCTCTTTAGCCGAGTCAGGGAGCACTATCCCCCCCGCCGTAACTTCCTCTGCCTCCACTCGCTCAACAATAACCTTATCTCCTAACGGTCGTATCTTCATTTTTGTCTCGCTCCTTTCAATCATTTAACTGTTAAAAACCGCACTATTGTACTTCTTCATGAACAGCCTGTTAAGCTGGTCCTGCAATATCACCATATCCACCGGCTTGGCTATAACACTGAACACATCAAGCGCCAATGCCCTCGCCAATAGTTTCTCTTCCACCGACCTCGACAACAAAATGCACGGCAGCATCGGGTAATAGCCCCGAATCAGGCGTATTATACTGAGCCCGCTCGCCGGCACCGAATCCATATCAACAATCGCCGTGTGGATATTGCGCCGCTCGATTATATCCAGCGTGCTGGCCGCATCCGCCGCTACTATCGAGTTCACGCCGCGAGGCGCAAATATACATTCTACCGCCTCGGCCCACGCCCAGTCAGACTCGCCAACTAAAACATTGATTTCACTTAGCGTCATAAACCTGCGCCATAAAAAACTTATACACCACTTATTCGAGCAAATTACGTGCCAATGTCACCAATCACACATCCAAAAAACCTAAGTGCCTGTCAAAGAATATCTTATGAAAAAACGACCCCCCTGCCACTCACTGGCAAAATTGCAGCATACCCCCCTGCCCCCCTGCCACCATGACAGAATAGCACAAAATCGAACTACGAATTACGTTTATCCTGAGCGCAGTCGAAGGAAACCACGAACTCCCTGAACGCTTCTATCAGCGCCTTCGTGTACCTGCCCGGCCGTCCGGTCCCGATTCCGGCCCCGTCGAACTGAACCACCGGCACAACATCCCTCGTCGTAACAGCTATAAAAAGCTCATCAGCACTCTGCGCTTCGGCCGGTGTCATCGCCTCCTCCGCCACCGTAAGCCCAACCTCCGGCACAAGTTCCATCACAAAACGCCGCGTTATAGACGCCAAAAGCTCCGGCCCAAGCGGCCGAGTTACCAGCTTTCGCCCCTCAAATATCGCAAAAAACGCCGAACCCGCCGCCTCCGTTATAAAACCACCTTCATCCACAAGTATCGCCTCGGCGCAACCGCGACGCTCGGCCTCCATCCGCGCGAGCACGTTCGGCAAAAGGTTCAGCGATTTTATATCGCAACGCTTCCACCGCCAGTCCGGATAAGTACACACCGCAATCCCCTGCTCCTTCTGCACTCTGTCGTCGGCCAATTCGGTAACCGTCAGAAAAAAATTCGGCTTCAAATCCCGCCCGCCCGCATGACTTCGCAGTTGCGACCCCCTGGTAATATGAAAGTAAACCTTCGCGTTGTCTATGCCAGCAGCCTCGTAAGCCTGCTCAACACGCCGCCGGATTTCATCGATATCCACACCCGTTATACCAATTTCACTCAGGCTCCGGCCTAATCTCGCAAGATGCTCGTCCAAAGCGAATACCTTACCGTCATAGCTCCGCACAACCTCATAAACGCCGTCGCCAAAATACGTGCCGCGATCTAAGTAAATACTGTCAAGCTCACTCAGCGGCAAAATCTCATCTTGTATCATTGCTATCTGCATCAGGACCCCACAAAACCGGCCTCTATTGTGTCGGCCCGTTGTCCGCCGCTTTTTGTTCTTCTTCTTGCTGGCGCATACCTTCTTCGAACTCTGCTGCCGCCATCTCTTTCATCTGCTGCGCCGCATCGATAAGCTCGGCCCGCTCCGGCGCCTGATACTCCGCCAGCCGGAAACTCCACTCATATTCATCCACAATCCGCCCCGGCCAGACAACCTCCGCAAAAAAGTCGAACGGAAAACCATCATGCAGTGGCGCCTTCAATTCCCTGTGCGTATTGAGTGTCTCATACCCTTCTTTACTGATCCGCACCTTATAATCACCGTACCAGTTAAACTCAACCGTAACCGGGCTTGCCCCTATCTCTTCATCATTCAGCCACACAAGCGCCCCCGCCGGCTCCGTATTAATCGTCAGCTTACGCTCAACACAACCAGCCGGCACAACCGCTACCGATAGTCCCACACATATTAATATCAGCTTAACTGGGAATGATTTTCTTGTTCTATGCATATTAAATCCTTTATATTACTGCCCCGATTTCGTTCCTTAATCCTTACTGCTAAATAAACTACCACCACCAGCCCCAAAAAGCAACATTACAATTGACATAATATAGCCCGGAAGGTAACTTATTGCCTGACTCGGATTTGTTGCTTATTGGTGTTTTTTGCTGTTTTTGATGGTGCAATAAGATGAAAATATCGTTGGATTGGTTGAGCGATTATGTGGATATAGATAAATCCGCCGACGAAATCGCCCAAATTCTGAGCGACCTGGGCTTTCCCACTGAGGGAATCGAGCAGGTTGCCGACGACACCGTGATAGATATCGAGGTCTCAAGCAATCGCGGCGATTGTCTGAGCCACATAGGCGTCGCCCGCGAATTAGCAGCCGCCACCGGCAAAGACCTTCGCCTCCCGAAAGTCGAACTACCCGAGTCAGCCGACGACGTGGGTAAATTTGTCAAGGTCGCTATCGATGCCCCCGAACTTTGCAGCCGATATACCGCCCGGGTAATAACCGGCGTAAAGGTCGGACCGTCACCCGAATGGATGGCCAGGCGATTAGAGGCAGTCGGTGTTCGCAGCGTCAACAACGTAGTCGATGCAACCAACTATGCCATGTTCGAGACCGGCCAGCCACCTCACGCCTTCGACTACGATAAACTTACCGGCCCCAATATCTCCGTCCGCACCGCATCAGCCGGCGAAAGTCTTATCAGTATCAACGAGACAAAATGCGACCTTACAGAC
>QNBT01000191.1 GCA_003644205.1 Planctomycetota bacterium
ACGACTCATAATTTAAGTTTAGTCTTTTCGAAAAAAGATCGTAATAGTGATTGTTGGGAACGCATATGACTGATGGATTCACAAACTTCTTTTTTAAGTTCGCCAATATCTTCGGGAATATAAATAAGGGCATTTGACCTGTGCCGGCATTTGTCCTGTTAGTTATTGTGGTGCTCCGTTTTTTCGGCGTATTCGATTGTCCACGACTCTATATCGTCTTCAATATGCACCTCACTGCCGAGCAGTTGTTTCATATTATAGTTGCCCTTCTTGTATTCTTCAATGATTTGTTCATATTCTTTGATCAATCGTTTAGTTCGACCTGTCGCAAAAGCTATCTGCTCCGTACTCATCCCTTTCTGCATACACAGCATAACCTGCCTGAACGTTGAAATATATCTCTGAATAGCTTGCAATGAATGATAAGTCTCCCGGCTGGTCTGCTGAACACTTTTCTGTTCAATAAACAGCTTATGCAGAATAATCTTCTTATGCGTCAGTGTCGGTCCAATGTCATGGATCGAGCCTCGTCGCGGCAACACTGTTTTATGCTCCAACTCCCATTCATGAATATATTTGCAGACAGTAACGGCTGATATTTTCAACATGATCGCCAACTCGGCAACAGTCAAACAGCCATCCTGCTTATAGGCCTGTTTACACAATCGGGCGACCGCTTCTTTCTTCATGTCACGCAATCTCTTGCCGTTGGCCCGTTCGACGATATCGAGCCTTTTTTTTCATCCTGGGCCATGTAGTATTGTGAACCTACAAGTTCAATCTCATCAATACGCTGCTTGAAGAAAGGCTTGTGCTGATACTGCTTATAAAGCTCGACAAACGTTTTGACCGCCGCCACGCTGATGCCTATCGTCAGTGCCGATTGATAATCATCAAAGCTCTTACGACGCAAATACGCCACACGCTTGAACTTCTCAAGATAGTTTTCCACCGCCGCGATGCTGTGATTGATGTGCCGGGCGATTTCTACAGGCTCTTTACCTTCAAGCCACAGTCGAACCGCTATGCCGCGATGGGTTACACCCGGACCAATGTCACGAACCTGGCCGCGAGTGGCAACGACAATTTCCTTTTGGCGTAATGCTATAGAGGCTTGTTTACCGCGATAGCCGAGCTGACCCCGGTCCTTCGGATCAAAGAGCGTCAACAGCACTGTCACCATGCGGCATTCCTTGATCGGCTTGCCTGCCGGCTCGTTGATGGCGACACAGGAATACCTCAGTTGCCCCTCAGAGGCCTGGCGCAGGGCCGGATCGGCAAAATAGACCTGCTCGATCGTCTCGACAAGCACCCCGGCCTCCCACGGACTCAGCCCCGTGCCGTGGATGGCGATATTCTGCATTTGTTGACTCAATGTCTTGATTTTGAGTCTTTCCTCTTGACATTCGCGACTGTTCTGTGCTAAGTTGATCATTGGCGTTTCCTTTCTTTTTAACGGTAGAAAAAAGAACATTTTACAGGAAACGCCAGCTTTATTTAAGGGCTCATAAAACCCCTACCGGTCAAATGCCCTGATCGTAATTTGCTAATCACTTCATAAACCAGACCATAAAAAGCCTTGGCTACTTCACGATGCCCCAACTTTTCGGGAATATCATCACCTGTTCTGTTACGAACAGAATTCATGATCTCAGTGACTTTTTCCAAGTATGCAGCGTCAGAAAGACGTTTCGCCATAAATTCTTCGATAGTTTCTTCAAGGAGTTTTGAGAACCTTTTGTAAAAAGCCGGATCTTCTTCCCACTTTTCAACAATTGTTTTTTTAGTCCTGTTGGCAATCGTGTCTGCCCTTGCCCGTGGACTGTCGATCTTGTTGACTTCGGCTTCGAATTTATCCTTATCAAAGATATCCACCAATGGCGTTATCTGAAGGATGTCGTCAGACTTGATATATGTATCAATGAGTTTCTGTATTTTCGACTCATACTTTTTGTAATCTATTTCCTCAGCATATCTCTTCTTGATTGATACTCTGAGCTTCTGGAAAAAATAAAGGTCTTTCTTATATTTCTCAATAGTGGATTCAGGGATTTCTTCGATAAACCTGATAGTAGATAATGCAATCTTTAGAGTTCGGGCAAATTCAGACAGTCGCTTATAAAACTGTTCCCTTAATTGCTCATCGGCAAGGAGTTGTTCATAAGCCTCCTCATCCATCCTGTTCTTTACGGTTTTAAATATATCCCAAAGGGCAGAGTGCTTTTGTTTTAGAGTCTCAACTTCCTCCCATACGTTTGTGATGGTTCCTTCAATATCATCAGCATCAAATTGTGCAAGTGCCTGGTATTCATTTAATGCCTGGTTAAGGTCTCCCAATATGCCATAATAGTCAAGAATACAGCCGTAGTCTTTACCCTCATATAGACGATTCACCCTTGCAATTGCCTGTAACAAACCGTGTTCTTTTAGGTTTTTTGTTAGATACAGCACAGTATTTCTTGGAGCATCAAAACCAGTCAATAGTTTGGATACAACTATGATGATCTCAGGGTCATCTTCATTCTTGAATTTATCAATCAGGGTTTCGTTATATTTGTCTTCTGAGCCATATTTTTTCATCATGGCATCCCGGAATACCCTGACCTCCTCAGTAGGCTTTTCAAAAACGTCCTCATTGTCTTCTCTCGTATCGGGACCGGAAATTATAACTTCCGAACTAACCACTCCAAATTCATTGAGATACTTCCTATACTTCAATGCTGTAGCTTTACTTGGAGCGACCAACTGAGCTTTAAACTCTGTTCCCTGCCAATGCCTTCTGTAATGATCACTAATGTCGTATGCAATTCGATATACCTTTTGGTCAGCCTCATTTATTTGGTCGGCTCTGCTGAATTTCTTTTTCAGGTCAGCTTTCTGCTCCTTGGTCAATCCCTCAGAGACCCTTTCAAACCATGCATCTATTGACTTTTGGTCTACCTCCTGGACTACATGCCTGCCCTCATACAATAGCCGCACAACCATCTTATCTTCAACAGCTTGATCAATCGTGTACATCGGCTCAATGAACCCGCCAAACTTGGCTGCGGTACTCTTGTCTTTCTTCAGTAATGGTGTACCTGTAAATCCAATATAACAGGCGTTGGGGAAAACCTTCCTCATCTTTGTATGGGTTGTGCCATACTGGCCTCTGTGGCTCTCATCCACCAGCACGAAAATATTCCTGTTTTCATCTCTGACTTTCTTGGTGTTCAGGGCAGAATCAAACTTGTCGATCACTGTTGTAATGATTGTCTCTTTCTGCTGCTCAATAAGCTCTATCAGATGCCTGCCTGTTCGTGCTCTAACCGGTTCTTTACCACAATGATGGAATGTCTCATGTATCTGCTTATCAAGGTTCCTCCTGTCAGTCACAACTGCAATTCGGGCATTTTCAATAGAAGGCTCCAGAGCTATCGCCTTGGCAAGCATCACCATTGTTATGGATTTACCGCTTCCCTGTGTATGCCAGACAACTCCTCCGTTCCTCCTTCCTGAAGTTTTATCAATAGTTGTAATCCTTTTAATTGTATTCTTGACAGTAAAATACTGTTGATAACGGGCAATCTTCTTTTCGCCGGCTTCATAGACAATATACTGATAGATGAACTCCATCAGTCTTTCTGGCCGACACAGACAATACAAAATCCTGTCCTGCTCCCTTATCTCTCTTTCGCCTTGACTCTCTAACTGCTCAAAATATCCCCTGCAATCAGCAAATACGCCTGAGAACAGTTTTGCCTTTTGCTCAGACGATAAAGTCGTATTAACTATCCTCTCAACCTCCTGCTCAATATTCCCTCGCTCCTTCCATACAGACCAGAACTTGGCTTTCGTTGCCGTTGTTCCATATTTGCAATCGTTAGGGCTTAATCCCAATAGTAATTGTGAATAAACAAAAAGCCTTGGTATCTCATCTTCCCATTGATTCCGTATATTCTGGCTGATTGCCTCACCCACAGGATTTTTAATGTCAGGCCGTTTACACTCAATAACCACAAGCGGTATACCGTTTACAAACAGAACTATATCAGGCCTTCTCGTCTCCGTAGTCCCTGCACGTTCAACAGGAAACTCCGCTGTCACATGAAAGACGTTATTCTCGATTGTTTCCCAGTCAATATATTTCAGTGTAAAGCTCTTGGTATCTCCAGCTATAGTTTCCTCAAAACTTTTTCCAAGACAGATAATATCGTAGATTTTCTCATTCGTCTTGATCGGCCCCTCATACAGATAATCTTTCATTGCAGTAATGGCACTGCTGATATTGTTGTTGCTGAAGTTATATTCCTTGCCTTTGAAATTAATGATGTTAATCTTACGCAACTGTTTTTCAAGTATCTCATCCAGCAATACATTACTGAGCTTACTTCCCCGAAGCCGAAAAATCTCTTCAGGGTTAATATATTCATATCCTAGATTCTGCAACACCTGCAACGCTGGAACCTGTGAAATCTTGTCTTCTAAAAATGATGGAAGCATTTTAAGTCCTATCCATATATTAAAATCGGAATATTTATTCTTTGATTTTGTCTTTATTTAAAAGGATATCTACATGGCAAATGGAATATCGTAATTCACCTGATAAATCAGGAGTTCTCTGAGTATAGTAAGTTTCAAATAGTTGCTTAAGTAATTCCAATGCATATTTTTTGTTTAGCTCTTTTTTTGTTAACGTCCTAAAGGATTGAACAAGATACCGCAATTCAATATGTGACAGATTAATGTCAACTGTCTTATTAAGAAGCTGTTGTCGATAATATGCCTTTTGTTTTGCTGCTCTGGAACCTATTGCTGGAATGGTGATGGAGAAATCTCTTGAATCACTCAATCTATCCAGCAATCTACCTTGGGCAGGTGTAATGCTTCTCTTGGAATTGGACATTTCCTTGATTTGAGTTAGTATGTTGATCAAACGAAAGGAAATGGACATGGCGAACAAGCGTAAAAAGTACACGGCACAGGAAAAAGTAAGGAT
>QNBT01000192.1 GCA_003644205.1 Planctomycetota bacterium
ACCGACTGAAACGGACGGTGCCCAACAAAAGAGTGAATAGGTAAAGGCAGTAAGGGATAGTCTAAAAATGGCTTTAATGCCGAAAAGGGTTAAGTATCGCAAGCATCAGCGCGGCAGTATGAAGGGCAATGCAACCCGCGGCAATTTTGTTGCGTTTGGAGAATACGGTTTGCAGTCACTGGACTTGCACTGGATAACGGGCAAGCAGATTGAGGCGGGCCGAATAGCTGCGACTCACTTTCTGCATCGTGAAGGCAAGGTGTATATCCGCATATTCCCACAGCATTCATATACCGCCAAGCCTTTGGAGCAGAGGATGGGTAAAGGTAAGGCCGAGATTGAAGGGTGGGTGGCGATTGTAAAGCCGGGCACGATATTGTATGAAATAGGTGGCGTTGAAGAGGAAGTGGCCAGGGTTGCGCTTGCGAGAGTTGCCCACAAGATGCCGGTAAGGTGCCGGTTTGTGGCGCGCAGGCATTCGCTTGGATGATATGGAGACCGGATGAAGGCCTCGGAAATACGCGAGTTGAGAGACGATGAGCTTCGAGACAAGCTGGATGATATGCAGAGACAGTTGTTTTCTCTGCGAAGCCAGGCCGTAACGGAGAATCTTGAGAACCGGCACGCCATTATCAATGTGCGGCGTGATATTGCGAGAATTAAGACGATAATAAGACAGAGGCAGCCAAGCGGCCGGTGAGGGACGTATGGAATCGCAGAAAAAGATAAAAACCCGACGCGGCACGGTCGTGAGCAAAAGCGGCGACAAGAGTGTCAAGGTTCAAATAGATTACAAGGTTAAGCATCCGGTTTACGGAAAGTATATAAAGCGCCGGACAAAACTCTGTGTTCATGACTCTGGCAATGAAACGCAGGTGGGGGATTTGGTAGATATCGTTGAGTGCAGGCCGATGAGCAAGACCAAGAGCTGGCGCCTTGTAAAGGTAGTGGCAAAGGGAATTAGCAGGTAAAGGGCATCGTAGATTGATTCAACAGGAGACAATGTTGGACATAGCCGATAACAGCGGCGTGAAAACAGCACAGTGTATTAAAGTGCTGGGTAGAGGTAGTTCGCGAAAGGGTAAGAGCGCACGTCCGTCGGCGACGGTGGGCGATGTTGTGTGTGTTGCGATCAAGAAGCATCTGCCGAACTGTCAACTGGACGACAAGAAAGTTCACAAGTGCGTAATAATTCGTACAAAGTATCCTGTTCGACGGGCGGACGGCAGTTATGTCCGCTTTGACAGTAACGCCGCGGTTATGATTGACGCGGAAAAAAATCCCGTGGGCACTCGAATTTTCGGAGCCGTTGCAAGAGAATTAAGAGAGAAGAACTTCATGAAGATAATCTCACTTGCAAGTGAGGTGGTTTAACAGTTGATAGTTTGTGGTTAATTGATTATGGCAAGACATATAAAAAAAGGTGATATGGTAGAGATAATCGCCGGCGATAACAAAGGCTCGACCGGTGAGGTAATGAAAGTGTTACCCGGTAAGAATCAAGTGTTGGTTAAGGGGCTTAATCTGGCATACAAGCATGTTCGTCCTTCCAGACAAAATCCTCAGGGCGGGCGTATCCGGATTGAGCGCCCTGTCCATATAAGCAATGTTCTGCCGGTCAGCCCCAAAAGCTCGAGGGGCAGCAGGGTGCGCTTCGAGGTTGACAACAAGGGCGCCAAAAACAGGGTAGCCATTGGTGGTGGTCAGATTGGCGTGGTAACGAAAGCAGGCCGGTAAAAATCAAGGGTCGAACAGGTTTTTTGTGCAGGTTATATAGATGTCAAGATTGAGAGAGATATATAAATCGAAGGTAGCTCCGGCCCTGCAGGAAAAGTTCGGGTATAAGAATTTGATGGCAGTGCCGAGGATGGAAAAGATAGTTGTCTCGATGGGTGTAGGTAAAGCCGTCGCGGACAAGAAGTTTCTTGCCAGTGCCATAAAAGATTTGACTGTTATCTCGGCTCAGAAACCTCTGGTTTGCAAGGCCAAGAAGAGCGTGTCTAACTTTAAGGTTCGTACGGGTTATGAAACAGGGTTGAAGGTTACGCTTCGTAAGGAGCGGATGTTTGAGTTTATGGATCGGCTCATTAACCTGGCAATTCCCAGAATCAAGGATTTTCGGGGATTGAACGCTAAGAGCTTTGATGGCAGGGGCAATTACTCGATGGGTATGGTTGAGCAGAGTGTTTTTCCAGAGATAGACCCATCGAAAGTCGAGAGCCAACAGGGCATGAATATAACGTTTGTTACTACAGCTAAAACAGATGCCGAAGGTCGTGAAATGCTGCACCTGTTCGGTATGCCGTTCAAAGAGTTGTAGGTACAGTACAATGGAGCCGGATAAGAGTAAAGGTTTTGGAGCTAATTGATGTCGACAACGGCACTGGAAAATAAGGCCAGGAAAAAACCAAAATTTAGAAGTAGAGGCTACACAAGGTGCCAGATTTGCGGTAGGGCCAGAGCGGTTTATCGTAAATTCAAGGTCTGCCGGATATGCTTCAGGACCATGGCTAACGAGGGCAGGATTCCAGGTGTGAAAAAGGCGAGTTGGTAATTTCGTTGTGCGTCGTGCGTGATGCGTCGTTCGCAATACGCAATACGATATACGATATACGAGGGAAATTATGAGTCTGAGTGATCCGATAGCGGATATGCTGACAAGGATACGCAACGGTGTGCGTGTTCAAAAGGCTGAAGTCAAGGTCAAGGCCTCGAATATTTGTGAAGGTGTAGCCCGTGTTCTGAAGGAAGAGGGTTATATCACGGATTATGACAGAATTGACGACGGCAGGCAGGGTTTTCTGCGGGTATTTCTGAAGTATTCGCAGGAGGGGCTACCGGTCATAAGTGAAATAAAGAGGGTGAGTAAGCCCGGCAGGCGCCTTTACGGCTCGGTCAAAGACCTGCCGGATGTTCTGGGAGGCATGGGTATTACGATTGTCTCCACAAGCAAGGGTGTGATGAGTGACAGGAATTGCCGCAAAGAGAATGTCGGCGGCGAGTTAATTTGTATGGTAAGCTGATGAGTCGTATAGGTAAAAGACCAATCCCTGTCCCAAAGGGCGTCAAAGTAGAGCAGGTTGGCCGCAGTATAAAGGTCTCCGGCCCGAAGGGAACACTGCAGATGCAGTGCATTGGCCGGATCGAGGTTAAGGTTGACAACGAGTCGAATCAGATTTTGGTAAGCAATCCACGGCCCGGTCTCAGGCAACAAAAGGCTATGCACGGTACGATGCGTTCGTTGCTCGACAATATGGTGGTGGGAGTGAGCAGGGGATTTGAGAAGAAGATGCAGATTTTCGGCACGGGCTACAACGTCAAAGAACAGGGTGGCAAGTTGGTATTTCAAATCGGCTTTTCGCATCCGGTTGAAATTGCAGTTCCCAAGAACGTAAAGGTCGAGATAAAGACGCCGGTAACCAGAGGCAATGATGTGCCGGCGTTGTTCACACTTTCCGGGCCCGACAAACAGGAATTAGGGCAGTTTGCGGCAAATATTCGAAAGATATATCCACCTGAGCCCTATAAAGGCAAGGGAATTCGTTATGCAGACGAAAAAGTCAGACGCAAGGTCGGAAAGGCGTTCACATCCGGTGCTATGTAAAGGAGTGAATAGTCGTTAGTGAATAGTATTTAGTGGATGGTATTTGCCCCGGTTTGGTTGATTTTGAGAGTTGGTATTCATGCGGTTTGAGAAGGTAAAAAAGGCAAAAATAAGACGCAGGTTTCGAACGCGGAAGAAGATTTTCGGTACGCCTGAGAGGCCGAGGCTTTCGGTTTTCCGCTCGAACAGGCACATATATGCGCAGATAATAGATGATTATGCCTCGGCGACTCTTGCTTCTGCGAGTACGCGGACCAGGAGTTTGCGAAGACAGATAGCCCAAGGCGGCAATAAGGCCGCCGCCGAGGCGGTTGGCGAAGCGATAGCAAAGCAGGCGATTGGTGTTGGTATTAAATGTGTCTGTTTCGACAGGAACCGGTATAGTTATCATGGAAGGGTAAAGGTCTTAGCCGAAGCGGCGAGAAAAGTGGGCCTGGCGTTTTGAGTTTGGAGTTTTTTACCCTGCATCGGTCTTGTAAGAATTAGAATGGAGATATTAATTGGCGCAAGAAGCAGTTAAAACTGGTATTGGGGGCGAACAGCCGTTTGAGGATACCGGGGTGAAGGTCTTTCGCAGCGCGAAGGTTGTCAAAGGCGGTCGCCGGTTCAGTTTTGCTGCGCTGGTGGTTGTTGGTGACCGAAACGGTACGGTTGGAATTGGCTACGGTAAGGCGAAAGAAGTCCCGCCTGCCGTTGACAAGGCCGTTAAAAACGCCAAGAAGAATCTGTGTGATATATCGTTGGTAAATGGTACGCTGCCGCATAAGGTTGTCGGCAAGTGCAGGTCAACGAGCGTAACTATGGTTCCGGCCAGTCCCGGTACAGGCGTGATCGCAGGAAGTGCGGCCCGTGCCGTTCTTGAATATGCAGGCGTTCGCAATGTGTTGACGAAGATTAACGGCAGCACATCGGCCAAGAACGTCGTCAAAGCCGTCATGGATGGTTTGCTAAGGTTGCGTGATAAGGAGGCGGTCGAATCCCTCCGCGGAGTAAAGGTTGAAACAGTTAGAAGGTGGTGATGTCAAAATGTTAAGCGACGAAATAACTGCGATTGCCGGTGGGCATAAAGGGCCCAGACGTCTGGGCAGAGGTAAAGGCTCTGGGCACGGCAAGACGTGTGGCCGTGGGCATAAGGGATGCGGTAGCAGACCTGGTTCGTCTGTTCGTCGGACTTATGAGGGTGGCCAGATGCCCCTTTTCCGCAGGCTCCCGAAACGTGGCTTCAGCAATTACAACTTCGCCAGACGATATGAGGTGGTAAACGTATCTCAGCTTGAGAATTCGTTTGATGATGGTGCCGTGATAAATATCAAAGCATTGGCTTTGGCGGGATTGGTGGACAGTGTCAAGAGCAGAGTAAAGGTTCT
>QNBT01000193.1 GCA_003644205.1 Planctomycetota bacterium
ACCTTAGCAGCGGCAATTTTTATGGTTTGTAATGCTTTATTTTCAAGATAAGAAATAGCAGAGATGGTTTTTTGCCAGATGATATCGAGGCTATACTTGCTTAATTTCAAATATAACACAGAAGAAGAAAGGATTTTATTATGAGTACGGAAAATTCGTGTGAATGTAGTGGCGGCCCAAAATTGATTTTTGCCTGTTCAGGAGCGGCGGATGTGGGAGCGATTACTGATCAGGCGGCTCGCGAAATGACAAAACAAGGTATTGGTAAGATGTTTTGTATGGCCGGAATCGGTGGACGGGTCAGGGGTATTATAAAGACCACCGAATCGGCGGATAGAATTCTGGCTATTGACGGATGTTCTTTGAACTGTGTTAAAAACAGTCTTGAACTGGCAGGATTCGACACATTTGACCACCTGCAACTTGCTGATTTAGGCATTGAGAAAGGTAGTAGCCCGCTTACCGAAGAAAATATCAACAAGGTAATTGCCAAAGGCAAGAAAATATTGATTCATCCGAATAATGGGTAGGTGCCTAAAGCCCGTTGCCTGTTGCAGAGGCAGAGCCTTCGGTTGTGACCTACCCATTTCCCGGATGAGCCGAAATATTGTTATGAAAAAACTAATTTCACTGACCTGTTTTGTATTGGCAGTGTTAGTCTCTGGCTGTCAGGACAACGCCATGCCTAATCCTGCAGATGAGATTAAGCATAGCCTGATTGAACCAGCTCAGATTAAAGAGAATAGCAATGCAGTTGACACAGCCAAGTCTCCGGATAAAAGCAGCCCGACTGTGATTGCTTATTATTTCCATCGAACGATGCGGTGTCCTACCTGTTTAGCAATCGAGACCAATGCTGCCCGTGTTATTGAGGAGGGTTTCTCAAAGCAGATTGGCGATGGGAGTTTAATGTGGATACCTTTTAATCTGGATGATCCCGGAGGTGAGGATTTTGAAAAGGAATTTGATGTATCTGCCAGCACTCTGGTATTGTCAAAACAGGGAAACAAAAATCACACCGAATATAAAAAACCTGGGAAGGTCTGGGACTTTATCGGCAACCCTGTGAAGTTTGATGAATATGTGCAAACTGAGGTAAAAGAATTTCTGAATGAATAATTTGAATACTGAAATCTTGATGCAATGTCCCTGCAGCGGTGGTGGCGCTAATCCATTGTTGCTGCTTGCTATATTTGCAGGTGCATGGCTTTTGTTTAACTGGATAAAAACGTTAATAAAATCTAAAGGAGTTTCTGTGATGAACAAAATTGGAAAAATTCTAATCGTTATTGCTCTAGTGGTAGTCGTGGGTATTGTCGTTGCAATCAAGCAACAGGGAAATAACTCAGCTTCAGCACCGCCTGTGGCAACAAGCTCAAATACAGGCACTATTGCAGAAAATTCTGGTGGTAATCTAAAGAGTTCAACTGTAAAAAAAAGCCTGCCCAAACTTGTGGACCTTGGTGCGGGCAAATGTATCCCTTGCAAGATGATAGCCCCTATCCTCGAAGAAATTAAAAATGAATATAAAGGTAAACTTGGTGTCGAGTTTATCGATGTCTGGAAAAACCCGGATGAAGCCAAAAAATATGGCATAAAAATGATCCCAACGCAGATTTTTTATGATGCGTCGGGAAAGGAACTCTTTCGGCATGAAGGGTTCTTCTCTAAAGAAGATATCCTTGCCAAATGGAAAGAGCTTGGTGTAGATCTGACAAATTCCAGCGCACAATTGCTAACTTTCGAACGCCTCACTCCGGCCAAAGTCGATAACCGACCCAGGGACAGCATCTGCTATATGTGTGATGGTGATATTGAGCCTAAGACATTGGTTACCGTCGGGACGGACAAAGGTACGGTGCGACTTTGCAGCTCGCATTGCTACTTCATCATGTATTCATGTCTAACTGAGGATAAAACAGATTTCGAGAAGAAGGTGTCGGTAACAGACTGGGCAACCGGTAAATCCGTACCGGCCACGGAGGCGGTATTCCTCTATGGCCAGAATGAGACGACCGGCCGGCCCCGGGTCAAGGCCTTTGCCGACCGGGCCGATGCGGTCAAAGAGCAACAAGTCGCTGGCGGAAACATCCTCGCCCTTGAAGCTTTACAGCAAAAGGAGTTGTCGCATCGCTGCGGGTTCTGCGACCGGGCATGCTATCCGCAGGACGCTGCCGAAGTCATCGTTGAAGGCGGCCTGCGTACATGGGGCTGCTGTTCACATTGCGCATTAGGCGTCGCCGCCCGGACCGGCAAAGACATCGAAGTGCACGAGAAGGACCGCCTGACAGATAAAGAAATCATCGTCAAGACATTTGAAGGAAATATCGCCTCGTTGGAGCCAGAGACTGCTGTTGCGTGGTTCGGTCAGCGCAAGAAGCCGGATGGTACATGGGGTTCAGCAGGTTGTTTTCATCAGGGTTTCTTTGCCAGTGCCGAGAATCTGAAGAAATGGGTTAAGCAAAATCCGTTCGAAACAGGCAAGCTTATCAGCATCCATCAGGCCCTGGCTGATAAAATGAAACTATCGCCAGCACAGATACAGAGAGCCTGTAAAATCGGCGAATGTTCACCGAAATAAAATGAGTAGGAGGCCGATAATATGCAAGAATTATTTACACAATTGACCAGAGCAGTAGAAGGTACATGGTTTATAGCCGTAGCAGCATCTTTTGCATGGGGCGTTTTGAGTATTCTGCTAAGCCCATGTCACCTTTCCAGTATTCCACTTATAGTCGGTTTTATCGACAAGCAGGGTCGTATGTCGACTAAACGGGCATTTATCATTTCAACTCTCTTTGCTATAGGGATACTCATAACAATAGGATGGATCGGCGCTGTAACCGCCGCTGCCGGCAGAATGATGGGAGATGTGGGCAGATACGGAAACTATTTTGTCGCAGCTATTTTTTTTCTCGTTGGATTATATTTATTGGATATTATCTCTATGCCTTTTTCAGGACCGGGACAAGTCGGTATGAAACGCAAAGGGATGCTTGCAGCATTAATCCTTGGCTTGGTTTTCGGTATTGCTTTGGGACCCTGTACCTTTGCATATATGGCTCCGATGCTCGGTGTTACTTTCAAGTTAGCTTCTACTAATCTTACTTATGGAGTGTTGCTGTTACTTGTTTACGGCATTGGCCATTGCTCGGTCATTGTCTTTGCCGGCACATTTACTGAAGTAGTACAGCGATATATGAACTGGAACGAGAAATCCAGGGGCGCGGTTATCTTGAAGAAAATCTGCGGTGTACTTGTTTTACTCGGCGGTATCTGGCTTATCTACACTGCACCGTGAAAGTTCAAAAAAGCAATTGACTTTTGCGATTGGTAAAGCGAGAATACCGGCGGGGATGGAGTTCCCCTGAAGAACCGCCGTTTTTAGAGCTGATAACTCCTGCCATATTTATTAGTTTTGGCATGAGCAACAACCAAACCGGATAAAAAAGCTCCTTCCAAAACTAGGTAAAGGAGTTTTTTATGAGTATTTCAAGACGCAACAATGTTCAGCTTTTGCTTGAACAGACAATTGGTCAGCTTGAGAAGCTGGGGGGAGATTTCTCAACAGAATCCGGAAATATGGTCACACTGGAGAAGCGTCTTTCAGAAGGACGTTTCCATCTGGCGGTTCTCGGTCAATTCAAACGTGGAAAAAGCACTTTGTTAAACGCTTTGCTTGGAGAGGCTGTCCTACCGACTGCGGTTGTGCCGCTGACGGCAATTCCCACATTTGTACAAGCCGGTCAAGAACTTTCAGTGAAGGTACTGTTTGAAGACAAAAAACATCCTCAAGAGTACACAGCCAAAAATTCCCGGCAACTGGTTGCTTTTCTTTGCGACTATGTTACGGAGACAGCTAATCCTGCAAACCAGCTCAATGTTAAACAGGTCGAGGTATTCCATCCTGCCGAAATCCTTCGTAATGGAGTTGTTCTGATTGATACGCCAGGCATAGGTTCTACATTTAAGCATAACACCGAGGCGACGCTGAATTTTCTTCCTCAGTGTGATGCAGCTATGTTTTTGGTTTCCGCCGACCCTCCTATTACCGAGGTTGAAATAGAGTTTCTAAAACAGGTACGACAAAAAGTACCCCGTTTATTTTTTATTCTCAACAAGGCCGATTATCTGACCGAACAGGAAAAAAAGGAGATTTTGTCTTTTATAAAGAAGGTATTAAAGGAACAAGTCGGGGCGGACGAAACCACCCATATCTTTTGCATTTCGGCTCGGTTGGGCCTGCAGGCCCGTGGAGACAACGACAAAAATCTATGGTCAAAAAGCGGCCTTGCTGAAGTTGAAAAGTACCTTGTCGATTTTCTGGCTCATGAGAAAACCGAGGCATTACGACAGGCCGCGAGAAAAAAGGCTGCCGACATCCTGGCTGAAGTATTAATGCAGATTCAGCTTTCTGTGAAGTCTCTTCAGATGCCGCTGGATGACCTTGAGGAAAGGCTTAAAATCTTCAGGGAAAAACTGACTGAACTTAGGCGGTCCAAACTCTCAGAAATGGATATTCTTGAAGGAGACAAGAAACGCACACACGAATTTCTGGAAGACCACGCTGAACAGCTTCGCAGGAAAAGCAGGGCTTATCTTAAGGGCATTTTTGAAGAAACTTTCTCAAAACTGGAACCGGAACAACTTAGCGAAGGTGCAATAGAACGGTCGCTCGCCGATGCGATTCCCGGTTTTTTTGAACATGAGGCAGGTAAAAGCACGCAGGTATTTCAGGACAAAATGCAGCAAGTGCTCGGGCCTCATCGCGAAAAACTAAATAAGTTAATTGATTCCATTCGTCAAGCTGCGGCTGAGTTATTCGATATCCCTTACAAGCAGGTTCAAGCCACACAGGACTTCGAAATAGCCAGGCGTCCTTACTGGGTCAGCCATCAATGGGCTCGTTCTTTTCGAAGGATACCCCGCGGTGTGGTTGATAAATTATTGCCGGCAGGTA
>QNBT01000194.1 GCA_003644205.1 Planctomycetota bacterium
AAAACCCGATATGGTCTTGCCGAAGTCGTCCTTGAAATGATCGAAATGCGGCTGGTACACCGTCCGGAGGAACCAGTCCGTACAATCTCGGCTTGCTCCGTCGACGCTTAATTCCTTGCCGCCGCGCTGTCCCAATCCGGGGGCCTGCTTGTGTGTGAACTTGATTACTTGCCAGTGGCCGGCCGGGGCCTGCCACGTGAGCTTGCCGTGTTTAATAAAAGACGCCATATCGATTAGGCTGTCACCCTCTATTTCCTTATTCACATTCACGCGACCTGCCACAGCACCAATGTAACACTTGCCGCCGTATTCGTCGGCCTCGAACAGGCCTGGCCCGTTGACATCCACAGCATCAGCAACCAGTGTTTGGGCAGCGTAGCGTGGCGGGACCTTGCCTCCGATGCTCTGGCTGGGCCACCATCGTTCGTCAAATATCCACATTGTGAGATTGAGCTGCTTGGCTTTCTGCAGGCAAACATCAAGGTCCTCGTACCAGCACGGTCCGAGCCAGTCGCTATGCGGACGTGACTCGGCAGTGAAACAACCGTTACCGCCGGCAGCAACTTTTTCGAGGTACCCTTCGAGTCGTTCCTTTGTCTCATTTTCATCACCGTGAAGCCAGAACAACGGCCCGGTCAGCCGACGCGCCTCCATGGGCAGGTTGCGGAATTGTTCTTCAAGGGTGCCGGCGGCATAAAGACTCGAAGCCACAGACAACACTACTGCAATGACTGGCAAAATACCCTGTTTTCTCTCGAACATACTTCATCCTTTTTTTCAGCCTAAAATTAATTCTAATTGGTATGACACCTTAAATTTATTTCCAGCACCACAGGTACAGCAGTATTGACTTTATTATAAACTGGAAAATACGAGATTAAATGGCTTAGTTTTCCTTGGCCAGGGGAAGGAAGATGACCCATCGGCTGTCTTCGCTGCGGTTTGCTCTTACAGACCATGGCACTAATTTCAGTTTGACCATCCTGCCGCCAACCTTGCCCGGTACACTCAGTGTATGGATCCCGTCCAGCAGGTCCTCATGCCATTTAACCTCAACCTGTTTTTCAACATCTTTCAGGTCTATCGCAACCGTTGCCTGCTCTACAGGAAAATCAACGTCTTCCTTTTCCAGGCAAAACAGAACCGGCCCGCGGGCAAAAACAATTTGTCCGGCATTAGCTTTAACTCGCGGGTCGGATTCGACCACCCGAACCGGCATCTCAAATTTTAGTTCAACTGTATCGCCGCTTTTCCACAACCTCTCGATGACCAGATACCTGCCTGGAGCAACGGACTTTTCCTTTTCGCCGGGTAACATCGCTGTTGCCGACTTGCACCAGCCGGGTATTCGAAGCCTCAGCTTAAACGAAGTCGGTTTTTTCCCCTCAAAACGAACCTTAACGTTTCCATCGTGCGGATATTTTGTCTCGACCGAAAGGGAGATTGCTCTATCACCTGGCAGTGTATGATTAACACTTGAGGTCGTGTAAAGATTGACGAACAAACCTTCTCGGTCACAGGAAAAGATATATTCCGGCAGAGCACCAAGAAAGCGCCAGCAGTTTGTGATACAGCACGATGTGCGGTTGAGCTTTGGCAGCATACATCGAGATGAAGCCGGCTTATGCCCGTGATCGCTCTTATCGCTCAGGTCACCGACCATGCGCATGGGATTGTAGTAGAATGTTCCCTTGCCGTCCAGGGAGATCGCGCCTAAATAGTGATTGTAGAGCGTATTTTCGATCACATCGAAATAACGGCTTTCAGCAAACACCCCATGCATCCGCCACGAAAACATTATCATTGCCACCGACGCGCATGTTTCGCCCAGGAAACGCTCCGGGTGGTCCCGAGTATGCGGAAGGTCATACGGCAATTTCGATATGGACTCCCCGTGAGAACCGATCGCGCCGGTTACATACATACGCGTCTGGACCAATTCATCCCAGAGTTCGGGCAGATACCGGAACATCTCTTCGCTGCCGGTTTCCAGGTAAAGATCGGCCATACCCGTTAGCAGATAACCGACACGAACGGCATGCAAGCCGCCGCCTGCTTTGATATCAGCGACTTTGGGGCCGACTTTGCAAAGTTCCTTAGTCAAGGTCTCACTGAAATCGAGATACTTTTTTTCACCTGTCGCCCGATACAGCCGAAGCAGACCCAGTTCGTATTCGGAATGCTCTCTCAAAGCGGTTGTCGTATAGTAGGGATTGCCATTTTGGTATTCGGAGATGAGATAGTCCGCCCACCTCCGCGCAGCATCCAGCAGGTTTCTCTGACCTGTAACGCGATAGTGAGCGACAGCCGCCTCGAAGAAGTGCCCGGCAATATAAAGTTCATGCCTGACAGTCGGATCAAAACGTTTTTTAGGCGGTACTTGCGTGTTGATGTATCCGTCGTCATGCTGGCATTTGATGATCATCGCGGCAATACGGTCGATAGCATCCTTGACTTCCTTGTTGCCGGTTCGTGCAAATACATAGCATGCACCTTCCAGCCACTTATAAAGGTCCGAATCGGCAGCGAGGCGATTGGCTTCGGACGGTAACGGTTTGCCTGCGACCTGTGCCTCAAAACCTTTCGTGATCACACTTTCCATACCAGCCAGAACACTTGCGGTATTTCGGTTTATTCTATTTCCAAGATACCCCGAAACGTTAACCTCGCGCAACGGCACCGGCTGACACCGCCCATGCTCCAGGGACCAATCAGCAGCGATATATGAAGGTTTATCTGCTATAATAACACTCGACCCAACTGATAACACCAGAATGATCCCAACAGTGAACTGAAATTTCAAATTTAAACGCTTAAAAAACATAATTGAATCTCTTCGACTGTTGTTATTTTTTGGCCAGAATAAGTTAACTTATTCGTACGTGAGAGTAGCGACACTGTTTGTCCGACATCGGTTCGCAGCACCCCTTTGTATTCGGACTATGATAGCCGCGTCTTTCAATAAACTCGTTTGTATACCAAATCTCGGTGTCGGTTACCCAACAGGGGATATAGCTGGTGCCTCGCCGGAATACGAACTTGTGGTCGCCTGTGTCGAATCGCACGACGACATCGGCATGCGAAACGCCGACAAAAGCCGCCGAAGCAGCTATCGCAATAACAAATACAAAACGTTTCATACTAAACCTTTCAAAAATATATTCACAAAACCGGTTATCAATTATGCCCAGACGCCGATGGGGTCTTCACCCAGATATTACGAAAAACGACCGGGTTATTGTGGTCCTGGATGTAGATAGGACCTTCGGAATTGACGAGCGGACTCTTTATCGGGGCGGCCGTGGTGAAGTTCTTGGACAATTCCAAATCTTCGTGGACGAGTACTCCATTGAGTTTTACCGTGATCTTCGGCCAAGCGGTTCGTTTGCCGTCGGCATCGAATTTGGCGGCGGTAAAGTCAACGTCATAAGTTTGCCAGGCCAGCGGAGGCAGGCACATATTGAGTCGCGGTTTGGAGATCGAGTAGATGCCGCCGCATTCGTTGTCTCTACCAGCCAGGCCAAAGGAATCGAGTATCTGGGTTTCCCAGCGCCCGCTGTGATAGACACCGCTGTTACCACGCCCCTGACCTCTCGCCGTGGGCATGTATGGGGTACGGAACTCGAGATGCAGTGAGTAGTCCGTAAAGCGTTGCTTACTCGTACAGCCCGTCGCCAGCAAGTAACCATTTGCAACTTTTCCATTTTCCCATTGCTCAGCCGAACTGCCGTCAAAGAGAACCAGCGCACCCTTGGGCGGTTTTGCTCCAAGTGTAGGGCTGCTGCGTTCGATGCGCGGCAGCACCACTTGTTTTCCATTTTCATCGGTCAACAGAAACTTACCGTCGAGGATCGTAGCGATAATTTCTTTGTTAGCGGCGGGATTTTTTTTGTCAAATAATGCAAATGCGATCTTGTCACCATCACCGGCTCCCCTGAGTATGGTACGTCCCTTCTCACGGGTCCATCCCAGGCCCGGCAGACCGCCCTGGAGAACATAGGCATCAAACTTACCGTTGCCAAGGGCCACGACCTGAACACCAACTGCGGCGCCGGATTTGGCACTGCCGTATTCTCCCTGGATCGAAAAGTCCGGGTCTTCCTTGACGGCGACATCGGGATCGATCCACGCCTTGCGCTTGATCTTAGCGGCTTGAGATGGTTCTCGCATGCCCCCGCTTTTGCTCATCAGGCGGCAGCCGTCTTTAACAAGTGTATCCTGCAGTTCCTTTATATGCTTTTGATAGACGCCGCGCGGCGAGGTTTTGTATTTCGTGGCGATTGCGGCAGCGGTGCCTACAGCCTGGCCGGTGGCGCACATCGGTCGCATCACGCGTGTCCCGCCAAGTGCAATATGGGTTGCCGAGTGGCAGCGTCCGGCCATGAAGAGGTTCTCAATATTCTTCGAGTACAGAGTACGGTAGGGGATGCTGGTTCTGCGTCCTTTGTAGGTATGGATACAGTCGTTACCTTTGACCCAGAAACCTTCGGGATGATGGCAGTCGGGCCCCCAATCCGTAAAAGCGACAGTATCGTCGTGCACGATCTGCTTGTCATAGTCCTGCTGGGTCATTATATAATCACCCATGAGTCGTCGGCTTTCTCTGACACCGGGCACATAGTTGAGCCATATCAGTTCGCGCCTGAGATTCTTCTCTTTTGTCTTTGGGTTGTGGTTCTTGGCATAGTTCCAAAGTCCGATGTTGATGCGAAACAATTCGTCTCGTATGTGCTCAGCGTCTTCGATGGTGTTCTCCATCCCGCCGTATTCTACCCACCAGTTATGAGTGAGACCTCCGTCAGGGTCGTTTCCGGGATTTCGCCCTTTGCCGCGTGATGGCCGGTCAAAGTTTTCAGGCCGAATGGTATCCGTTCTTTTTTTATGGGATCCGCGCTTTTCAAAATCTGAATCGCTGGTCCACTGGTATGCCCAGCCGGGACAGTCAAATTTGACAGGGG
>QNBT01000195.1 GCA_003644205.1 Planctomycetota bacterium
ATAGCTACTCCCCACCAGCTCGGCCGATTTGGTAAATTTAACAAGGCCCCGCACATAAGGCAGGCGGTCTTTGGACTTAATGAGGAATTGAAAGATAGCAACATCCCTCTTACTGTCATGTGCGGGGCGGACATCAGGGTAGATGAAAGGATATGTCAACTCCTGAAGACCGACGAGATACTTACCCTTGCCGATGGCGGCAAGTACGTTCTCCTCGAGTTGCCGGGCGAAGTATTTATCGATATTGAACCGATGCTCATCGAGCTTGCGGGCATGGGTATTCAAGTGGTGATATCGCATCCTGAGAGGCATTTCGTGCTTGCAAAACATCCCAATGTGTTACTCAAGTGGCGCAGGTACTCGGCGCATTTGCAGTTGACAGCGGGCAGCCTGCTCGGCGAGTTCGGCATGTTGGCCCAGGCGACCGCATGGCGTTTTTTGAACCTGGGGCTGGCGTCCCTTATAGCGACGGACGCTCATAACCTGAACACACGCCGGCCTTGCATGAAAGCGGCCTTTGAGCGTATTGCTCGAAAGCTTGGAAAAGATATTGCCCGGCTCGTTTGCATCGAAAACCCACAGAATATCCTGGAGGGCCGAGATTTAAGGAACGTCTCACACTACACCGGCCAGGAGCCATCGTATGTTGAACTGCCGAACAGATTGTGAGGGTCTCGATATTGTAAGCGTTGCCTGCAGCAGGTTCGATACGATTATCGAATTGACGCTGGCAGGTCTTCTGCTGTTTATGCCGCTTGCATTTGGAGCGGTTCAGCCGTGGAGCCGGGAGGTGGTTATTGTGCTGTCGGGCGTTATTGTCTTGAGCTTCTTGTTAAAGATGCTGTGGCAAAAGCAACGGTCCATGTTCCGGCACTGGGCGTACGTGCCGATAGCGGCGCTGCTGTTGATTGTGGTGCTTCAACTTGTTCCATTGCCCTGTTCTTTGGTGAGTGTGATATCACCGAATACAGCGGCCTTAAAGAGCGAACTGTTAGGTGATTTGCCCAATGCCGGCATCAGGCTCGATAAAATGACTCTTAGCTTCTACCCGCACGCCACACGACATGATTTGCGACTGATGTTGGCCGTTGCCGGCGTGTTTGTAGTAGTTCTGAACGTGTTCCGCCGGCCGGAGCAAATCAAACGGCTTCTTATGGTGATAGCGGCAATCGGTGGAATCGTCGCCGCAATTGCTCTGGCACAGACTCTTTTTGGAAACGGTAAACTGTACTGGTTCATATCAACAAAGTACAGCGAGGGTTATTCGGGACCTTTTGTTAATCACAGCCACTACGGCCAGTTCATGAATTTGTCGATGGGAGCGGCGCTTGGGCTGATTATTGTTAAGTTGTATGAAGACTTTGCCGGCAAAAAGGCCACTCCGGCCACTATCGCTACCTACCTTGGTTCTGTTTCTGCGAGGAGCTTGTGGATTCTTATAGCGATTATAATCCTTGGTATCACAACAGTTTTTTCCTCCTTAACGCGCGGCGGGATGGTTAGCATGCTTATTGCGGTGGGCTTTACGACGCTAATGCTTATGCGGAGGTATTCCTTCAAAGAACACGGCTGGATAATGGTTCTTATAGCTCTCGGAGCCTTTACATGTGTTCTTTATGTGGGATTCGACGCTGTTTATGACCGCCTGGCGACTCTTCGCAATCTGGACCAATACAGCAGTCGCTAGCAAATCCTCAAAGACCTGACAATTGCCTTCGTACGTTTTCCGATTGTGGGGACGGGCCTGGGTACACATGCGGTTGTTTATCCAATGTTCGACCACTCGACTATAGCCGCACTGGCAACACACGCCGAGAACGAGTACGCTCAGGTGATGGAGGAGATTGGGTTGGCCGGATTTGCCATTCTCGTGCTCTTCGGGATAATGGTCTGGTCAGCTTACTTTCGGACTATCCGCAGGGCGGGTCGTCCGATTTGTCTGTCGGCTTATGGGCTTGGCTTCGGCATCTGCGCGATACTGGTTCACAGTCTGACCGATTTCGGCCAGCATATTCCGGCAAATACATTCCTGTCGGCGGTGTTCTGCGCCGTTATCCTTACCCTGGGCTGCATACGACAAAAGGATGCCCCTGCTCATCAAACTATCGGGATATCATGGCGTAGAAAAACTTTTTTACTGTTGATATTTATTGGAGTACTTGCCGTCTGGATGTGGGCGGTTATCGGTGCTGACAGGATGCGAGTTGCGCACAACAAGTGGAACAAAGTCCTTGCGATAGAGAAATCACTTGTAGAGAACAAATGGCAGGCAACCGGCGCCCAATACGATGAAATAATCAGTTATGCCCAAGCAGCTCTGGAGCAACAACCCGGGAACGTGCAGTACCGATACTGGCTGAATGTTTATCGGTGGCACTGCATCAGTCAAGCCGTGGATCCTGATACCGGTGCAAACATTATACCTGCCGATTCAATGCCGATAGTCTGTGATATTGTTGAGCAATTGAACGAGGCTCGCTTGTTGTGCCCCACCTTCGGCCCGGTTTACTGTACGCTTGGGCAGATAGAGAAGGCAATTTTTGACGATCCTGCCGGGGCTGAAAGGATAAGGAAAGGCTTTCTCCTTGCACCTTGTGACCCGGTGGCCTGCTTTGCGGCGGGGCTTCTGGATATCGAGGAGGGGCAGGTTGATAAATCTGTTGAGAAATTCAGCAGAGCAGTGCGGCTTGACGGAAGTTTTTGCAAGCGCGTTGTAGATATATACCTTAACGGCATCAACCGCCCCGACCTTGCGATAGCGGTTGTCGCCGACGACATCTGGTGGCTCAGGTACATAAGCAATGCTCTGCGTGATATGGCCGGACATGAGGCTTTAGCAGCCGAGGTGAACGATAGAGTAGTCGATTTACTTGAACAGGAGTGCTCGCAGGAAGCTGCGCCGGCGGCGGTATTTGCCTCTTTGGGCGATGTTTACAGAAGACGCAGAGATAACACTGCGGCAATAGAATGTTACAATCGCGCGTTGGCGCTGGACTACAGCCAGGTTGGTTGGCATTTTACCTTGGCAAAGCTTTTAGCAGAGGCAGACAGAATAGCGGATGCGATGCAGGAAGCTCGGATATGCCTGCGTCTTCGCCCGCAGTTCAAAGCTGCTGAGAGTCTCATCGCCGACCTTTCCGTTCGCACGGAAGCATTCGCCGGCGAAATTAATCCCTGATGTCTTGCAGAACCGCTGAACCCGGTTTGCAAAGACGGATGTTTGTTAAGTGTCGTGGTTCCTCGTTGGTTTACCGACGGGGACGGAGTTCGCGCAAGACCTGAAAGTGATAGACAATTATAAATAGTCGGAATTTATGAATCCATTCGCACTTGCATATTTTGGTTCGTGGCTGCTGGCACTTTTGATAACTCCAGTGGTAATAAAATGCGCGCGTCGATTGAAGGTGGTTGACTGCCCTGGTGTTCGCAAGATTCACTCTGTGCCCATCTTCCGCATAGGCGGGGTCGCCGTTTTCTTATCTGTAATGTTGCCGTCTGTATCACTCATACTGCTGAGTCGGCGTGTTTGCGGCGATTTTTTTGAGCTTTCTGGTGAACTTATCGCCGTGTTTGCGATGGGTGCATTTATGTTCTTCGTGGGCCTTGTGGATGATATCAAAGGCCTGCGAGCACGGGTCAAGCTGATATGCCAGTTTGCAGCAGCAGCGGTAGTTTGTTCGGCCGGCGTAAAGATAAACTCTATAACTTTTTCAGATACATTTGCCCTAAATCTTGGCTCCTTAGCATGGCCGTCGGCCCTTCTGTGGATTGTTGGTGTTACTAATGCCGTCAATTTCATAGATGGGCTCGACGGCCTTGCGGCTGGGATTTCGGCGATTGCGGCTGGTGTGATAGCACTGCTTGCGCTGAAGTTCGGTCAGCCGGCCACGGCCGTGATAATGCTGTGTCTGGTTGGAGCTCTGGTTGGATTTTTGTTTTTCAATTTCCATCCCGCCGGGATTTTTATGGGCGATTGCGGAAGTCAGTTCTTAGGTTTCATGCTTGCTGCAACAAGCGTAATGTGCGCTGCCAGGTCAGGCGCCGCAGTTTCGCTGACTTTACCGGCGGTTGCGTTGGGCATACCTATTTTTGACACCCTGATTAGTATGCTGCGAAGGTTTCTCGGCCGTCGGTCGATCTTTTCAGCAGACCGCGGTCATTTCCATCACAGGCTTCTGGCATTGGGCCTGGGCCATTCGCAAGTGGTGATTGTTGCTTATGCAGTTACTTTGACAGCTACCTGCCTGGGGATGTTCATGCTGTTTACGACTCCTCTGCAGACTATGGTCGTCTTCGTTTGTATCCTGCTTCTTTTAGGCATGGGTTTTAGGTGCATAGGTTCGGTCAGGCTGCGCGAGACGATAGAAGCTCTGCGGCGCAAGCGTATGGTGGCAAATGAGATGAAGCAGGAAAAAGCGGATTTTGAGCAGTTGCAGCTTCATCTTGCTGGGGCACATACCTTTGACCAGTGGTGGAGGTCGCTTTGCCTGGCCGCTGAGCGGATGAGATTTATGACAATTACGCTTCCCCTGACTGACCGCAGCGGCACAAGGCGATTGTTATCATGGGAAAGCGACGGTGAAACTGTCCAACTTCAGAATCTTGTGAGAACGACTGTGCCGATTCGGGATCGTAGGTCCGGCTCAGTATTAGAACTGGAAGCTGCGATCCATGCAGACGGCTCGCTTGAATCCGCCGGCCGGCGAATAACATTGTTCAACCGGCTAATCGAAGAAAACAGTTTAGAAAAGTTACAAGTAAACCAAAGGATTCATTCATTAAGCGTGGACTCGCAAGCGGCCTTTGAGGTTTCGAGGACAGTGTTGTGATTCTTCTTATATCAATGGAAATTATGCACATCACATGTGGAGCGGTCGATATTATCGGTCAATTTCCTGAAGATATATAGATAATCCTGGGTGCTCGCTTAATACAAGGTTTTTCGAAGGC
>QNBT01000196.1 GCA_003644205.1 Planctomycetota bacterium
CCATTATTTCAAAAGCAGCATCACCCCCGATATTTTGTGCAATGACAGAACACCGGTGCACACGACGTTCAACAATAATATATTTTACTGCGAAGGTACGGGGTACATGGGGCTTAATGCAGAAAACGGCACCGACAATACTTATGATACCAATGTTTATTACAATATTACGCCGCCGACAGTAGAAATCAACCCGATCACAACTGATCCGTTGTTTGTTTCACCAGGGGCTGAGCCGTACAATGTCGATATGAGAAACGGCAGGGATGTACTTGCCGGATACAGACTGGCGGCGGGGTCTCCTGCTATTGACGCGGGGCTAACGATTAGCGATAACGGCGGGCATGATTTCTGGGGAGATGCTGTGCCGGCAGGAGATACGGATATCGGGGCAAACGAACGAACTGTTATACCGCCGGATCCTGCAACCATTGTTTCGCCCGCAAACACAGCGACAGGTATCAGCCGCACGGCTGATATTAACTGGAATGCCGGTGCAGGAGCCGCGTCGCACGAGGTATATTTTGGAACAGATTCAACACCAGATGCCGGAGAATTTATCGGTAAGCAGGCGCCGACAACGTATGACCCGGGTTTGCTTAGTTCGAACACAACTTATTACTGGCGTATAGACGAAGTTAACGGTGCAGGTACCACCGCCGGCCCTGTGTGGAGCTTTACCACGGGTACTCAAATCACTCCTATCGTTATAGTCTCGCCGGCGACAGATATTGACATCAGTAGCGCAACGCTCCATGGCGAAGTAACCGATACAGCCGGAGAAACCCCATCGGTTACCCTCTACTATGGCCAAGCCGATGCAGGGGAATCTGCCGGCAGTTGGGACCATTCGGTAAGTCTGGGTACACAAAGCTCGACCTTCAGCACGTCCATCAGCGGTCTTGCAGTGGGAACGACTTACTACTACCGTGCGTATGCCGAGAATTCAACCGGTTCGGATTGGTCGGATGTTAGCAGCTTTGAAACCGCAAGCTCAAAGGAGATTATTTTTGATGCAGTTTCAGGCGGCTATAAGAATGATACCACTTTTAGCTGGCAACACGATCTGGGCGGCGGAGATGACCGCGTCGTCGTCGTCGGCATCGGAATTGAACAGAGTGACGTCGTTATCTCAAGCGTCACATTTAACGGTGTAGCCATGACAGTTGCCGATGGTTCGCTACAGGATAATACGACTAATCTAACAGTGCTCTATTATATGCTCGATGCCGATCTGCCGCCTTCGGCAGGGACATATGACATTGTGGTAACAAGCGATATTGGCGATTCTATCGGTGCTGGTGCTATTTCGCTGGAAAATGTCAAACAGGCCCCGCCCGAAGCGGTTGAGAAACTAGGACTTGGTAGAGGCAATACTTACATCTCAAAGGATATTACAACTCTGACAGATGGTGCATGGATAGTTGATGTCGTAGGAAGCGGAACCGGCGCTTTGCTTACCCCAGACAGTCCGCAGGAACTAAGATATTGGTATAAACCATCCAGCAGTGCTGTCGCAGGGTCAACCAGAGTAGTGCCGACCGCCGGGACGGTAGTAAACGGCTGGGAAGCGGATGATGACCATCGCATGAGTCTGTCAATGGCAGCATTTGCACCGGTAGAAGTAGCAGGTCCGACACCTCCAACCGTTGTTAACGCAGCGGCTACGAACATCACCTCTAATTCGGCCAGGTTAAACGGCGAAGTAACGGATAACGGCGGTGAGGACCCCACGGTAATGATTTACTGGGGCACCAGCGACGGTGAAACGACGCCGGGCAATTGGGACGACACCGAGCTACTCGGAACACAGAACTCAACATTCTTCGAGGACATCAGTTCGCTTTCGCCAGAGACGACGTACTACTTCAGGACCTACGCCTACAACTCGGCAGGTGGCGACTGGGCAGACTCTACCGCCTCGTTTACCACCACTCCTAATAATCCGCCGGTTTGGACAAGTGATCCAACAGATAAAGCCGATGCGATAGAAGACAAACCGTACGTGGGCAGTCTCAGTGGTGATGCCACCGACCCGGATGTTGGCGATGTCCTTGAATATAGCTACGTTTCAGGGCCGGCCTGGCTTAGTATTGCTGCAAACGGAGACCTCACTGGTACGCCTGCACAAACCGATGTGGGTGGAAATAGTTGGATTGTTTCTGTAACAGATGGCCTTAGTACACCGGTTGAAGCAACAGTCAACATTACTGTTTTAGAAATTTATGACGGTGAAAATGGTCTGGAAGATTTTGCCAGGCTTTCCAGTTTATGGTTACAAACAGCCTGTGGCTACTGCCAGGGCAGTGACCTTAATTCCGATGGTGATGTCGGTATCGATGACTTGCGAATCATGGCCGAAAGGTGGTTATCTGCCCCGTAAGATACCATAAAACAATTAACATGCTTTATAAAAGAAAATGAATTGATAAATGCCTATGGGCGAAGGCATATCAATGACCTTAAGCCGTATTATGAGAAATTGAAAAAGGCATAAAGGGTAAGGCATAAGTGATTGTTTCGTCTTCGGCGATGGTTTTCTTGCGGGTCCCTCCGCTTTGGTTTTGACAGATGGTGCGTGGATTATCGATGTTGCAGGAAGCGGCGGTGGCACTACGTTTGAACCGGACAGTCCGCAGATCGAATTCTTCGATTTCTCGCCGGGCAGCAGTACTGTTGCAGGGTCAACCAGAATGATACCAACAGCCTCAACGGTAATAGACGGCTGGACAACAACTGATGGAAATGAAAGGCGAAGGTGTCTGTCAATGGCGGCATTCGCACCTTCAGGAATCTGACCATTCCGGCTGTAATGTATTCAGGTAACAGGTCCCACTAACCGGGTTTCATAAGGCGTTTTTTGCTACAATAAATCAGGTTGCAACGCTGAGTTTACGAACTTATGGGATGGCTGTGAGCTAAGATATAAAATACTATAAAGGAGTTATTTATGCGAACTTTCAGATATTCGACTATTCTGTCGATTATTTCCATCGTTACAATTTTTTTGCCATCGGCTTTTTCGAAAGAGCGTCCATCGGCAAAAAATAATTTAACGCCTGCTTGCGTTAAACATTACCGTTTTAGTAAAATCCACAAAGATGCCCACATGTGGAGTGCTATGTTTATTGCGTCAAATGGAAATATCTTTATCGGTTTGTGCACACATGCCGATGCAGCCAATCTCTATGTATTTGAGCCGGCCACCGAAAAGATGCGGCATCTGGCCAATTTGACGGTTCTGTTAGGCGAAAGAGGCAAAGGGATTTGGACGAATGGGAAAATACACGTTCGAATGCAGGAGTTGGATGGCTTTGTTTACTTTGGCTCTTTTTGTGAGGATAACGGCCCCGAAGGCAGTATCACGCCTCTTGCGCAATTGTGTGCACCGCAATATCGCGGAGGCGATCCTTTTAAGGTTCCGCATGCCACACTTGCCATGACCATCTCGCACAAAGAAAAAAAGATTTATTACATCCCGGTCATGTCCGGTGATTTTGACTATGGCGCCGTTCAGCTTGACTTGACAACTAAATCAAAGTTTGCAAAAGCGATGAAAGAGAGAAAGCTTCCGCCGCTTTCATTTATGGTTTCTTATGACCTGAAAACAGGTCAACGCAGAGACATTGGTACGTTAAGAAGTGATGATGGACGGTATGTCTATGGGTTGGGAGCGGCAGAGACCGATAGCAGCGGAAAGATATGGTTTGCGGGTGCGTTTGAAGAACCAGATGAAGACTATGTTGTGCGTAAGATAAGTGCAAAATATCCATACAGTTTAGGACTCGGATGCTATGATCCGTTTCAAAATAAAAATCACTAATTATTAACGAGGGTTATTTCAATGCAATTTATGACCAGGATTTTTCTAATAGCTTTGTTTTGCGTATTATTGCCTCGAACTATTTTTGCTCAGCAATGGGCCAATCCGCATTTCGACACACATCGAATGGATTACCGCGACCTGGGCTATCCGACGCAAAATTTAATACCTGCCGACAACAGCCGAATTACAGCGCTACTGGCTCATTCCAATGGTTTTGTCTATGGCGCTACCAGCGGAAAAACCCAGTCGTATTTGTTTTTTTATAATAGATTCATTAATAAAGTCAGACCGCTCGGCAAAATTGCCGATGAAAAAGGCGTATATCATTGTCTGCTGGAAGGAGACGACGGCCAAATCTATATCGGAACAGGTATGAATATGCTTGCTCCTCTTAAACTGACCAGGGATTTCCCTGTGGGAGTTGAAGCGATCGAAAAACAACTGTGGAAGGATATTCGTGCGCCGTACAACGAATATGAGGGCAGCCACATTTATAAATACAATCCAAAAACCGGTGACGTTAAACGATATACGAATGACGACCAATGTCCCCTTGTCGATATCGGCGTTCCTGTTGCAAACAATACGGTTTATGCGATGACATTTGACGCCGAAAAAACAAAAATCTACGGCCTTTCATACCCTGACGCCAACTTTTTTATTTTTGATTTGAAAACCCGAAAGACACGGAATTTGGGTGATATTATGACACACAAAGTTTACAGCGGTCCGGAGAGACATTGGCGGACGATTCCACGGGCCCTTTACTGTGATCCCAGGACACAGGATGTCTTCACGTCGGGCGATAACGGCTTTATCATCCGCTACAGCCCGAAGACCGACAAGATAGAACTGACCTGGATGCGCCTTCCGGGAGAGTATTGGGAAGGCTTAAAATCGTGGGACTACCCCGTTGTGGAATGTTTCGATACGGATAGCAAAGGGAATGTATATGCCGCAACGAATGACGGACATTTATTAAAACTGGACTTCGAAAACGATGATGTCGTTGTTCTTGGAAAACCCCGCATCATGAGACGTATGCGAGCCATGAAAATTGGAAAGGACGATAATCTTTATATGATCACCGGGGAATTTGAACGATTCTGCAAGTTACACA
>QNBT01000197.1 GCA_003644205.1 Planctomycetota bacterium
GGTGATTCGATTGTCCGTTGTAAACCATCGCAACTTGTCGAAACCTTCAATGTAGGCATAGCACGGTCTTTGCAGACTGATTTTCTTATCGGCCCGGTCTTTATCAGGCGGCGGAGCGTTTTCTGGGTTACACGAGCCAAAGACAATATGCGATATCGTATTGTTAAGCAACATAGCAAGCCCAAAGGCTCCATCCTTAAGGATGTCTTGATTGAACTTGAAACGCCGAAAAGCCGCGAGGCTTACCCGCAGAGATTGCGTTTAGTTACCGCTAATGTGGAGATCAATGGTGTTACAAAAACGATGACATTTATTACAAATAATACAATTTGGGCCCCGAGCAGCATTTGTGATCTGTACAAATGTCGCTGGGGCGTAGAGGTGTTTTTCAGGCAGATAAAGCAAACTTTGCAACTGGGAGACTTCCTTGGACAAAGCCGAAACGCAATCCTATGGCAAGTGTGGATGGCTCTGCTGGCGTATGTCTTAATACGGTTTATAGGCCATCTCGGGCAATGGAAAGGCACATTTCGCCGGCTGTTTACATTATTGCGAGGTGTATTATTCAGCCGCCTGGATGCTTTTAGTGTTATGCTACTCTGTGGGACAGCACGTGGTTCGCCTCGTATGATTGGCAGCCCTCAGCAGGCTTATTTGCCGGGTTTTGAACTGTCGTAAGAATGTACGGAGGCAAGTTATGATTTATAAATCGGCAGTATTAGCTTCAAGGCCTGCCGAATTGATGATAGCCAATAAAAATTGCAAACTGGGGTTGTGAAAATGCTTGACGAAAAAGCGATTTTTGCTACAATAAATCAGGTTGCAACACTGGGTTTACGAACTTATGGGATGACTGTGAAATCCTTTTCGTAATTATCGAAACCCTGCTGATACGCCTACTATGTCAACATGTCGGATATTAGAAATATAATTCTCTATCACTTCAATATATTCTTTACTGTTATGTGCCATAGGGTTGAAAATTTTAACCTCGTGCCATCCTGATAGAACATCAATATTTCCGTCCCCGGTATGTGCATCGAAATCCAGAACAAACGCGCTTTTTATAAGTCCCTCCGCTTTCAATTTCAAAAGAGCGAGGCCCATATTGCAAAACGCACAATAATCCCAGGTCGTATTTCTTGATGCGTGATGGCCCGGGGGGTCGAATGCACGCGAATGCAGGGTCCATATTGAAAGCCATTTTAGCTGCTAATATAGCACCGCCGGCAGACAAACAGGCCATTTCAAATAATTTTTTATCCTTCTGGATATCGGCGATATGAGTCTCAGAGTGGGCTAACAATAAATCATCGTAAGAAGCCGGTTTAGGCGAAACGACTAAATATCCGTCCTCCCTTAATGCCGTCATAATACTTTCCATACGGCCTGGCGCCGATGCACCATTCGAAACATAATCGGAACGTTTAAAATTTTCATGAAAAACAATTTTCACTGCATTGCCACCGGCCGATAACTAACAGCTCTTTAAGCTTTTTTCCACCATTTCCAGCGAATAGCGTATTCTTGTGTTACAATCGTCAAGAAGAGGGTCTCCGTGACCAAAATATATTGCCTTTATGTTCTTTCGTGCCAGTCGAGCCATGGCTTTTGCGAAACCATCTTCGTAGGTACCGCCAAAGCTTGCGATTATAACAGGGGAATCGCCCGCAAATAAAACACCTTCACTCCGGCAATAAAGACAAATTGAATCCGTGCTGTGTCCGGGCGTATAAATAACCTCAAATGCCTCATCGCCTATTTTAAGCGTCTCACCATCTCTTAGCACACGGCCCACCCCCTCCAGAGACGTTGAATAAGCACATACTTTTGGACTATACGCTTCGATGATTTGCGGTAAAAGACTTGCGTGGTCATAATGACTGTGGGTCAAAACCACCTGCTCAACCCTGTGTTTGCCTACACCGGTTGAAGCTTTATCTATTTTTTCAATTACCGATGGGTCTCTGCCCACATCTACAAGCGTGTTGACATCATCTATGGCATTAGAGCTGCCCAAAACAAAGTGAACATTGCTGGAATAAATGTCATTGTTGCTTTTAAGATTCAAAATCTTCATAAGTAAGTACTATCGCGTCACCATTTGGTTGCTATCAGCCACCTTATGGGCAGTTCATTGACGACCCGTTTGTTTTCTACCTTAAAGCCGGTCTGCCGGAGTTTCTTTTCGTATTTTGCACATCTTTGGAAGTATAAGCCCCGGGTGTCAGTAGTCAAAAACATAGGAATTATCGCAAAATTATAACCTTCGATCTTGCACCAGTTTGATATATTATATTCAACTTCCAAGGTGTTTTTTTTGTAGCTTGCCGGTTTTTCCGCAATTAACATCTGGCCTTTCTGCAATTTGGGTCTGTCTTTGAATACATCGGCACAGCGAATCTCGAGATCGCAACCAACCTTTTCCTTGATCGCTTCGGCCTTTGCGATGATTTCAGAATCTACATCGATTGCCAGCACGTCAGGACGCCCTAATTTTGCAAGGGTCAATGAAGGGATGGCCATACCGCAGCCAATCTCGACAAAACCGCTCGTTAGATAGTTTGACAGCCTTTCACCGAATTTCACACTTATCTCAAGCAAAATCAACAGAAGTCTGTCTTCAAATTGCTCGGTTCCGGGAGGCGATGCTGCCTGTCGATAAACCTCCAGGATATATTGCCAATCGTCGGGGAATATTGCTTTTAATCTCGACACTGCAAATTAGGCCCTATTTATACCTTGCGAAACAACTGAGCATTGCCAACGACCTGTTGAAAATGGCTCTCTAATTCCATCGGCATTTTTTGGGTCTGTTCAGTAACAAAAAAACCGCCCGGCACAAGAACATCATGGTACATCTTTATAACATCAACCCGTTCCTTTGGCTTAAGATGCAGAAGCACATTTTTGCAAACGATAAGATTAAAATCTGTTGCCACCGGTGTCAAGGATAATAAATCGTGTTGAGTGAAGGTGAGACATGATTTTATCTCATCGGAGATTTCGTAATAACCGGGCCGGCCGTTCTTACTGAAGTACTTTTTACGAATTTCAGACGGGATTCGTTTGATTTCGCCTTCCGGATAAACTCCGTTAACAATAATTTCGCCAAATCGGCTTGACGTGTCAATGTCCGAGGCGTAAATCTTTACATTCCTGAACATGAAATGGCTCATATTCTCCCTGAACATTATCGCTACCGAATAAGGCTCCGGGCCATGGGCACATCCGGCATCCCACACTCTTATATGCCTGTGTCCCTTTACTTGGGGGATTACATATTTGGTAATCAATTCGAGTGTCAGCATGTCTCTGAAAAAATATGTAAACGCCATTTTTAACCGTCCTTTTTGTTTAAGTATTTTACTGCGTACAGCTTATAATAATAAGATGCTGAAAAATAGGCGGGGCTTCGGCCCCGCCTAACCGGTCTAATGCTTAAAAACCCCGGGTGGGGGTATTAACTATTGAACTCTTCTAAATCATCAGTGTTGCTGCTTTCGTCACTCATAGGAATCGTTTTTTCCGCTTCGGCCTTGGCGGTTGCCTTTTGTGCCTCTTTGGCCTTGGCCTTCGGTGCTTTTGAGCCGCCGGCTATCTGGTGGAACGTCTGGTCCGACTGGCCTAAGCTGTGGCTCCTGTGAGTTGCGCCGGATGAACGACTGCTGGTGTTGGTCAGAGTGAATTCCTGTACCATAGCCTGCAGTTCCTCAGCCTGGGCATTTAGCTCCTCGGAAGCAGAAGCTGATTCCTCGGCGTTCGCGGCGTTTTGCTGCGTAACCTTATCCATCTGTGCCATGGCTGTGTTGATCTGATCGATACCCTGTGACTGCTCTTGTGAAGCGGCTGCTATCTCGCCCACAAGGTCGCTGGTCTTACCTATCCCGGTAACTATTTCTTCAAGAACCTTGCTCACTTCGCCGGCGATATCAACGCCGTTCTTGGAGTTTTTGAGCGACTCGTCAATCATCGCCGTGGTGTTCTTGGCGGCTTCGGCCGACCGCATCGCGAGGTTGCGAACTTCCTCGGCTACAACGGCAAAGCCCTTGCCTGCTTCACCTGCACGAGCGGCTTCGACAGCAGCGTTAAGGGCCAACAAATTCGTCTGGAACGCAATCTCGTCGATAACCTTGATAATCTTGGCTGTCTCGTCAGAAGACCTTTGTATCTCGTTGATTGCGTCATTCATTCTGCCCATAGACTTGTTGCCGTTATTGGCGACCCTTTGGGCATCGTTTGACAGCGTATTGGCCTGCTGGGCATTGTCGGCGTTCTGCTTGGTCATAGAGGCCATTTCTTCAAGGCTGCTTGACGTCTCTTCCAGACTGGCAGCTTGCTCCTGTGAACCTTCGGCAAGAGATTGTGATGCCGAAGCTACCTGGCCACTTGCCGCACCTACCTGCTCAACGGCTTCGCTAACCTGTCTAAGAGCATCCGCAACAGCAATCATCATATTGTTGACATTGTTTTTCAAATCACCGAACTGGCCTTTGAAGTCACCTTCCACTTTGTGTGTAAGGTCTTTTTGAGCACCAGCAGCAAGCACTTTAGCTACGGCTTTAAGCGGGGTTGCCACGAACTCCATTGTGCGGTTTACGCCGTTGATGATTTCGGCAATGTCGCCCTTGAACTGTGAAGGATCGCCGCGGAAGTCTAAGTTACCTTCAGCAGCAGCAGCGGCAAGTTTTTCCATTTCCTGGCCTAACCAGTTGATCTGATCGCCCAGTGCGTTGCAAGCAACCTTCAGGACATTGTAATCGCCCTTGTAATCAGCGGTTACCTGTGCCTTTGCATCACCGGCTGCTAATTTATCAAGCACGCCTCCAATATCACGTAACGGCACAACAACACCCTCTGCAGTATCGTTGATACCCTGAATGATCGCCTGCCAACTGCCAGTAAACTGCGAGGCATCGACACGAGTATCCAAC
>QNBT01000198.1 GCA_003644205.1 Planctomycetota bacterium
GCCGGCGTGATGGATGTTATGAAGGTTGACATTGATGAGGCTAAAGAAGCAATCAAAGCCGCCGAAAAAACTTCAGCACCTGACGAAAAAAGTGAGGCTTTGTATCAAGCAGTAGTCTCTGGGGCAAGGGCACTGCTTTTTGTTTTTGGACTGGAGCCCAAGAAGGACCGTGAGGTTTTTGCCGCGTTCAGGCAACACTTGATTGAGCCAGGCTGGGTCCTACCACAGACACAACAACTGCTCGATGCAGCAATCGACTGGCGAATGGGTGATAAAGATACTATCAGTGATTCAGCTATCGAGGCGCAGAATCTGGTTACGCGCGTTGAGGAGCTTTTCGGCTCGCTTGATGCCAACCTGAAGTTCAGTGTCGAGCGCCTCGCCCAGGGCGGGCAAACAGACATTACGAAAGAAAAAACTGCAAACTATACCATCGACCTGCGCGGCGTTGCGTGTCCCCTGAACTTCGTCAAGGCCAAGCTCGAACTCGAAAAAATTCCGGTCGGGAGCGTTCTGGACGTCTTGCTTGATGAGGGCGAACCGGTCAGAAATGTACCGGAAAGTTTCACCGAACAGGGCCAGGAAATCATAGAAATTAAAAACCTCGGCGACCACTTCAATGTCAAAGTGCGCCGGATAAAATAGCGATTGAGCTTTCCACTTTTTTGGGTTAAATTACCTCCAAAGAAACAAGATAAGGTTGCTGCGCCAAGGTTCATGTTTACAGGAGTCATTTTACGAGGATGCGGGCCGACGAATATAATATGAAACTGATGCCGCCGAGTTTTTCACCGTGGGCACCAAAGAATACGCGCTCAAAGCAGGTGGCGGTGTTAATGAGCGGCGGGGTCGATAGCAGTGTGGCTGCACATTTGCTCACAGAGGACGGCTGGGACGTATTGGGAATCACAATGAAAATTCCTGCATGTACCACAACCAGTCGCCCCTGTTGCGGGGCCGATGCTGCTGTCGTGTGTAACGAACTGGGCATACCACATTACTACATTGATGTTACCGAAGCATTTGAAAAACTTATTATTGAACCTTTTCGCAAATCATATTCAGATGGACAAACGCCAAACCCCTGCATTGACTGTAATACACTTTTGAAATTCTCGTTGGTGTGGGATTTTGTGGAGGAGACCTTTGGAATCAACTGTCTCGCCACGGGACACTACGGGCGGGTTATCAAGACTGACAACGGCGTGTGGCTGGGTCGGGCAAACGATAAGACCAAGGACCAGAGCTACTTCATTTATGGAATCGCCCGAGAAAAACTGGCAAGGTTTGTCCTTCCGGTCGGTGAATTAACGAAAGAGAAGGTCCGCTCGATTGCTGCCGAGCTGAACCTTAGTGTTGCCGACAAAGCTGAGAGTATGGAATTGTGTTTCGCCGGTGAGGGCGACTACCGGGCGGCCCTGAGCGATGCCGACGCTAATCAGGCCGGCGACATAACAGATATGCAGGGCAACAAGATTGGTATCCACAAGGGCATTGCCAACTATACGTTAGGCCAAAGACGCGGCATCGGTTTTGCCGGGGGAGAGCCGCTTTATGTCGGAAAAATAGACGCACAAGCCAACGCCATCGCGCTGGGCACAAGACAGGAAATAAGTTCGGCTGTCATCCGGGCAAATAAAATTAATGTGCTCATCTCAGAAGAGTTTGTCGCGGGCCGGCTATGTTCCGGCAAGATTCGTTCATACGGCGCCCCCCGGCCATGCAAAATCGTCAAAGCCGATGATACTAATATGACCGTTGAGTTTGACGAGCCCCAATTTGCCCCATGCCCCGGCCAAGGCCTCGTCCTGTATAGCAGCGATGATTGCATAGTCGCCGGAGGCAAAATCACAGCGACGATAACATAGCATTTCGGCTAATTGCCCCGGCGCATTTTTTCGCGGAGTCTCTTTTCGGCGTCGGGGTTCCAATAGCCGCAGTCAAGCTCAATAAAGACCGATGTATAAGGCATGGTCATATTCGTCTTAAAAACCATTACGCTGAACATCTCGGCGGCCTCGTCCATAGTGGCTATTAATCTGTCATGGGGCATTGACTTGACCGTACGGTTTTTCAAGAGCAGCCCCAACTGGTTGCGATAGGCCCTGATTCCGGGCGCATCCACCTCCGAGACATTATCTAATTCACTGTCGAGATAAACAACCGGACGGACGTGCGGGGCCTTATCAACCGCCTCAAGGACCGACCGGACCATTTCAAGTTGCCCTCGTTTGGTAACAACAGTTTCAATGCCGTCCTTATTCTGGGCCGGATACGCAGAATCTGCAACGACAATCCAGTTGCGATGCCCCATCTTCGGCAAAATCCGCGATATCCTGCCCCGGCTGATGGTACGGCAACCACACGTCAAGGCAGCTATGAGCACCAAAACAAATAAGGTAACAGGCTGGCTATCAAAAACCGATGATTTTCTTTTCATTGTCATAATATCGCCCCTTTTGGTTTTGAACCTTCTGCAATGAAAATCCAAACGCGCCTGGCAGGACTCGAACCTGCAACCTTCGGTTCCGTAGACCGATGCTCTATCCAATTAAGCTACAGGCGCTTCAACGCTTAACTTACTGTAATATAGCAACTTACTACGGACACTGTCAAGTCCCTTTTAGGTCTCGAAGGGGGCGCGCAACAGGTGGGTAACAAAATTGCCACTTATTATCCTTTTACATCAAATATAACCCAGATCGGCTAAGTGTTTTTCCACCTCGACCTGCTCGGCATCGGAATATCCCGCAGGCGCAGAGCCTGTGATATCCACATCCTCATAATCGACCTTGGGCGGCTCAACAAAAGCTGCACTTAATACTTTGCCGTCGATATGCCGCGGCACGGATATCCCGAAATAGGCCAACACTGTAGGGACGATGTCCACGATATCGCCGTCTAATTTTTCTCCGCTTTTTATGCCGGGGCCGTGCACGACCAGAATGCCGTTTGGGTCGTGCGTGCCGTGCTGTTTGCCGTCAAAATCCGCCTTATTAACGGCCGAGGCGCCAAGCGGATATATCACACCTACCACGCCGGCGGCGAATTCGATGACCAAATCCGGCAGCGAGCTAACCGTCGTTGCCTCGCCATAGACTTGGGTGCCTGGTCGAATCGCAGTAACAACCGGCCGGGCCAAGGCCGGACCAAAATCTGCAAGCATTTCATCGGTGAGCTTTGTTACCAGTTGGGTCCTCTCTTCGGCTGTACCGTTTATATACACTATACCGCCCATCCCACCCAGACAAAAGGCCTTTGTATTGTCAAGGTCGATAATCCGTCTTATATGCGCAAGATCCTCTTGAAAATAAGGCGCCGTTTTGCCGGGGCCTTGCAGGGCTTTTCGGATATTGCCGTACAGCTTTGCAGCCGACTTTAACGGGCCGAACCTGTTTTTTGCTTTGGACCATGCATCAGCAGGCTCGGTCAATAATTTAAGATACCCTTTTTGCCTCAGCCACACATTGATGCTTACCGTGTAATCCAATGCGCAGAAGCCATGGTCCGAAATTACAAACGTTACCGTCCCCTCGCCGGCCGCGGCGATGAGCTTGCCGATTCCCGCATCGCAGAACCTATAAAACGTTAACGCTTCCTTTCGCTCGCTATCGCTATGTCCCTTCGCTTTCCGGTCCAATGCCCACCACAGCCTGTGCTGCAATGCATCGCAGCTTTGCATTTGTATGCAGAATATGTCCCAGTCAATATCTTTCATCAGCTCAAGGGCGACATTGACTCTGGCCCGTTCTGTTGCAATTGCCTGGGCGGTGAACTCGCTGACTGTGGGCTTGGGGTCCTTGTTTACAATAAGATAATCCTTATGTGGTTTTATGTATCTGGTATATGCCCTGGCCGGATGCACAGTCTTAGCCGACAGTTTTGGACAGAGCAGGCCCGGAATTATCACGCCGTCCACCTTAGGTGGCGGGGAGCTTACCGGCATATTCAGGCTCACCACCTTCCTGCCCGCGCGGTCAGCCAACTCCCAGATGCTCGGGGCCGCGATATCACCGAAGCTGTTCAGGCGCACTTTTTTTTGCGTTCGGTCATAGGTGTGAAATGCAAAGACGCCCGTCTTTGCCGGCCTGCAGCCCGTCTGAAATGATGACCATGCCGGCGAGGTCTCAGGTGGGATAACACTTCTCAAATTGCCACAGCAGCCCCCCTGGACCAACTCCTTCAAGTGCGGCATAAGCCCCTCGGCCATGAAATCGTGCCCCAGCCGCCACGTAAAGCCGTCAAGGCCGATTATCAGCACTCGTTTCCTTGCTTTCATTGCGATGCGGTCCTTATCATCTTATCCAGGCCGAATAATGATATTTCCCCACCCTGGGCTGATTTTATCAAACCGGTCCCAATTTTCACGATCTTATTTGAGCTCTTTGTTTAATTCCGCAGTCACATTAATAAAATTATACGGAAGAGCCTTTGTTGAGAAGTAACTTTCATCCTTTACCAACTCAAATTCCGCGCCGAAGTAATGGTTAAATATCACCCTGAATGTGTTTACCGGGCTTATTGAATTATACAATTGCGAGTAATCATAATCAGGCAGGTAATATGCGTTCAATATTGAAAAGCACTCTTTGTAAATCCGTGGAGTGTTCTTTTTTGGCTCATCCCTATTCAACTTCCATCTCAGGCCGTGGTCTGCCTGCAAGATAATTATCGGCCGCTGCGCTGAATTTGCAAAAAGTTCGTCAACGAGTTCTGTTACTCGCTTGTTAACATATTTTAGCTGCCGGACATACATTTCGGGGTAATCTGCAGGGCTGCGTACAGGACCGGCCGGCCGGCCGGTCTGGTCAAAAACAAATGGGGAGTGGGGACAGACAATATGAGCAAAAACAAAAATCGGTGGCTGCATCTGGAGGGTATCGGGCAAATGTTCAAATGAATACAAAA
>QNBT01000199.1 GCA_003644205.1 Planctomycetota bacterium
CTGGTCAAAGGGCACTGTTTTGAGCATTTGTAGTTTGGTAATTCGATATTGTTTAGAGTTTTGATATTAGGATTTAGGATTTTCGGTAAAATGTTTATTTTATTATTCAATTATCAATAGTATTTTTTTTGGCTGTTTTGCAACTCTTTTAGCATCTCTTCGAGGCTGGTTACGAGGTTTAGCCTGCCTTTCTCACCGCCGGGGTCGCAGAGACCGCAGAGATTTGTGGCTTAAAATAACTTATGTAAAATACAGCGCTTATCGCAAGTAACAGAATGTTGTAGTTGGCATTTTCCGGTTTGGGGCGCAACTTCTTTAATATAAACCAACTCCGCGTCCTCAGCGTGCTCTGTGTTGAAATATCCGGGCTAAGAAATTTTTTGAAAAATTCCAAAAAAACAGTTGACAAATAGGAATCAATCCTATATTGTATAGGTTACGATGGGCGTGGGAAGCGGTAACCGTATGGAAAGCTCCGGAACAAGCATGGAGGCCTCAAAGAAAAATTAAACGTAGTCTTTGCCGAGTCAATGGCCCGTGAGGTAAGAGGCGCTGAATCCTAACAAAATTAAAAAATAAAAATTAAAGACGTGAGGATCTACCGTCTCTGCCTCGTGGTTGCCGAAATCGGAGTTGTATGTCTCTCTTTCAAGACGACACCGATTTTAAATAGGTGGGACCGCGCGGAGGAGGGCGGTCCCTGTTTTGTTTAAGTGCGCCCTGGAGGCACGGTCGGCGTATCACCTCCTCTATTGCTCCTGAATCGTGGACAAAAACTTCAAAACAGGCGAATTTTTGCGCTTGCAGTTGAACAGGGGAGTATATATAATAAGCCTCAAATACAACGTCCCGTAAATAATAGAGTTCGGTCTCTATAAGGACGGAGGTGACGTATTTGATGTGAGGTCTATGTCAAACAACGGCGGAAGTAAAATTCACGGTAATCTGACCGAAAGGATGGATGCTTTTAAGGAACGGTGCCGCCAGGCAGGGCTCAAGGTTACCCCACAACGGATAGCCGTCTTTAGAACGCTGATTGAGTCGAATGAACATCCTTCAGCGGAGATGGTCTTTCGACAGGTCAGAAAGATTTTCCCCAATATATCCATGGATACGGTGAACAGAACTTTGCTGATGCTTAAAGAAATTGGCGCCGCTATTGTCGTTCCAGGCTTAGGGGGCCCCAAGAGATTTGATGGAAACATCCAGCCTCACCATCATCTTATATGCATGAAATGCAAAAAAATAATCGATTTTTATCACGAACCTTTTGACAACATCCAAGTACCCCAAAGGGTTAAGAGAGCGTTTGCGGTGTCCAGGATAACGGTCTATCTGGAGGGTCTATGCGATAAATGCCGTCCAAAACGTTGATTCCGGTTAGATATTAAAGTTTGTGTTTTAGTTTTTGAAAATGGGGGTCATCATGGAACTTAAAGGAAGTCAGACCGAGAAGAATTTATTGACAGCGTTTGCCGGGGAATCCCAGGCGAGAAATCGCTACACCTATTTCGCCAGCCAGGCAAAAAAAGATGGTTTCGAGCAAATAAGGGCGATTTTTGAGGAAACTGCCGACCAGGAAAAAGAACATGCCAAACGGCTGTTTAAGTTTCTGGAAGGCGGCGAAGCTGAGGTAGCTGCATCTTTTCCTGCGGGGGTAATAGGCACAACCAGTGATAACCTCAAAGCCGCTGCTGCAGGCGAAAACTACGAGACTACCGAAATGTATCCCGGTTTCGCCAAGGTTGCCGACCAAGAGGGTTTCAAGGAAATCGCCGACGTTTTCAGGAGCATCGCTGTAGCTGAGGCCCACCATAGAGATAGATACCTTGCTCTGGATAAGAACATCGCTGAGGACAAGGTATTTAAGAGGGAAAAACCAGTCAGATGGGTTTGTAGAAACTGCGGTTATGTCCATGAAGGGCCCCAGGCACCTGACGTATGCCCGGCCTGTGCACATCCGCAGGCCTACTATGAACTGGAAGCGGCAAATTATTAACAAATTTTATAGCCGGTATAACTGAAAAAGCATAACAAAGTTGTGCCACGTTTTTTCCGTGGTCGGTTGCAAAAGGATTTAATCGAAGGGAGTTTTGGATGGCCGAACTTAAACCGAATGTCTTGGCGGTTGGAGTCAATGATTGGGACAGACGACTATTCGACGAGTTGATTCCGCTGCCCGATGGTACCAGCTATAACGCGTACCTGATAAAGGGTAGTGAAAAAACCGCCCTTTTGGATACCGTTGACCCGTCAAAGACAACCGAATTAGTTGAAAATCTGCTCAGGGCGGGCGCCGAAAAGGTCGATTACGTTATTTCCCATCATGCCGAACAGGACCACTCCGGCGCCATCCCGGACATATTGATGTTTTACCCCGATGCGAAAGTGGTAACCAATCCCAAATGCAAAGATATGCTGATTGACCACCTCGGTATCGAAGATGAGAAGTTTATCACGGTAGAAGACGGCCAGTCCCTTTCATTGGGCGATAAGACGCTGAAGTTCATCTACACCCCGTGGGTTCACTGGCCCGAGACAATGGCAACATACCTTGCCGAAGACAAGATTCTGTTCCCCTGTGATTTCTTCGGCTCGCACCTGGCCTCGAGCAGCCTGTTTGTGGATGATGAGCCGGCCGTTTATGAAGCAGCCAAGAGGTATTACGCCGAGATAATGATGCCGTTTCGCTCGCCTATAAAGAAAAACCTGGAAAAGATTGCGGACCTCGAGATAGATATGATAGCACCCGGCCACGGGCCCGTCTATGACAGGCCCCAGTTCATCATCGATGCTTATAAAGACTGGGTCGGCGACAATGTTAAAAATGAAGTGGTCGTAGCATACGTTTCAATGCACAACAGCACCCGGAAGATGGTCGAGCACTTTACGGGCGCCCTGATTGACCTTGGTATCTCGGTCAAGCAGATAAACCTTGTAAATGTTGATATAGGCAAGTTAGCCATTGGGCTGGTTGATGCAGCGACCATAGTGATAGGCTCTCCCACGGTTCTTATAGGGGCCCATCCGCTTGCGGCCCAGGCGGCCATCCTCGCAAACGTGCTCAGACCAAAAGCCAGATTTGCCACGATAATCGGCTCATACGGCTGGGGCGGCAGGATGGTAGAACAACTTACGGGAATGCTTTCAAATTTGAAGGTTGAGCTTATTGAGCCGGTCGTGGTCAAGGGTTGCCCCGGCGATGAAGATTTCGCCTACCTGGATGATTTGGCACAAGAAATACTTGCCAAACACCACCAAGCCGGCATCGCGGATTAAGAAACTGAATATTTAGCCCCGGCGCGCCGGGCTTCCGACCAACAAATTCAAATTTGACGGAATAGTAGTTCAGATTGGATAAAGGAACGGAAAGATGGCGACAAAACTTGAAATTTACAAATGCCAAAAGTGTGGCAATATTGTAGAAGTCCTGCAGGGCCGAATCGGTCAGCTCGTCTGTTGTGATGAGCCGATGAAGCTGCTGGATGAAAAAACTGCGGATGCTGCAACCGAAAAGCATGTGCCCGTGATTTCCAAGGTCGAGGGTGGTTATAAAGTCAAGGTCGGCTCGGTACCGCACCCAATGCTCGAAGAACACTATATCCAATGGATTGAGTTATTGGCCGACGGCAAGGCATACCGGCAGTTTTTCGAGCCGGGCGACGAACCGGAGGCCGTATTCAACGTCGAGGCCGATTCAGTCTCGGCTCGGGAGCATTGTAACGTTCACGGTTTGTGGAAAGGAGGCACATAATGCCTATTACGTTTAATGCGAATGAAATCTTTCAGATAGCCGAGCAAATTGAAAGAAACGGTGCAAGGTTCTACCGTAAGGCGGCCGATAGTGCCTCGGACAAAGAGACAAAACAAATGTTTCTTGAAATGGCCGACATGGAAGCCGGGCATCTCAAAACTTTCGAACACATGCGAAGGTATCTTACATACAAAGAGAAAGCCGCCACTGTCTTTGACCCTGACAATGAGGCCTCCATCTACCTGCGGACAATGGCCGATGCCCGCGGCTCGGAAGGCAAAAAGAGTCCAACCGAGGAACTGACGGGCGCCGAAAGTATCGAGGAAATCCTCAAGATCGCCCTTAGTGCCGAGAAGGATTCGGTTATTTATTATTTCGGTCTGAGGAGTTTCGTACCGCCAAGGGCCGGCCGGGACAAAATCGAGGCGATTATCGCCGAAGAGATTAAGCATATTACAACACTGAACAAAATGCTTGTATCCGTTCAAAAAGGATGAGATTTGTTACAGGGATAGGTCGCAACATGGAAAAATCGGTGGACTCTTCGACAGAGCAAGCGATTAATCCTGAAACCCTGTTCCAGTTGAACTATGGGATGTGCATACTCAGTTCGGCGAAGGATGGCCGAGCCAACGGCTGTGTCGTCAATACTGCGTTCCAGGTGGTACCCGCCCCGGTAATAATAGCCGTGAGTGTCAACAAAGAGAATCTGACGCATGAATATATCACTGAGGGTCGTGTTTTTTCTATATCTATCCTCGCCGAAGAGACCCCCATGCCTTTTATCGGAAGATTCGGTTTCAGGACGGGCAGGGATATCGACAAATTCAAGAAGACCAACTATAGGCCCGGCATCACCGGCGCGCCAATCGTACTGGACAATTCGGCCGGTTATATCGAAGCTGAGGTTATCAAAGAAATCGACATCATGACACACACGCTTTTTATGGGGCAGGTTGTGGCCTGTCAGACTATCAATGAGAACAGGATTCCGATGACATACGCTTATTATCGTGATGTCAGGCACGGAAGGACGCCGCGAACAGCGGCAACGTATATAAAGACAAAATCGAACGACAAGACCAAAAAAGGAGAAAAAGCCATGACCAAATACAGATGTTTGACGTGCGGCTACATTTATGACCC
>QNBT01000200.1 GCA_003644205.1 Planctomycetota bacterium
CTGAAACAGCAAGCCGAGTATTTCCGCAATGCGCTTGATGGAATCAGTAAGCGTATCGAAGAAGTGGAAAAGGCCGAGCAGGAAAAATAAAAAGCCGGCCAGGGATGGCCTGCTACACTTATAGGTGATGACTCGGCTAAAAGCCATGTGGAGATACCGCCAATGGAAGTTTTAGTAAAGTATGAAAGCGGATTCCGGTTCTCGGCGACATGCAGAGGCTATACCGTTACAACCGGACGCGGCGAGGACGGCAATGAGGAGCGGGACGGCATGTGGCCGGCTCAGCTTTTCGAGGCGTCGGTCGGAATGTGTATCGGAGGTTATGTCGTAAAGTTCTGCAAAGAACAAAATATTCCTTACGATAATATGACGATTGAGCTAAGCCGACGCACGCGAGGCCGGCCTTCGCGCACAACAAGGATTGATGCCAAAATTCACCTTGACGCGGAGCTATCCGAGGGGCAAAAGCAAGGTATTTTGCAGGCCGCCGATTGTTGCCATATAACCGACAGTATCAAAGAAGGAATGCAAATTGCCTGTTCTCTGGCTGACGCTGAGGCGGATAACGTACAAGAATGATTTAGTAAGGAGAGTAAATAATGCCAATATTTGAATACAGGTGTAATAAGTGCGGCCATAAGATGGAATTCCTGGAAAAAAGCGGTGGCAAAAACAAGCATAGTTGCGCCAAGTGTGGAAGTTCGGATATGCAAAAGTTGTTTTCGAGTTTTGCGGTTGGGAAAAGCAGCCAAGGCAATGGAGCCTGTCCAACCGGTACGTGTGGGCTTTCTTAGAAAGGATATGCTATGAAAATTGCAATTACATCAACAGGAGAAACGCTGGATTCGCCGGTGGACCCGAGGTTCGGCAGGGCGGCTTGGTTTATCATTGTTGACAGTGATTCGATGGAATTTGAGGCTATCGCCAACGACAATGTTGGTGCCGCCGGTGGTGCCGGGATTAGTTCGGCCAAGGTGGTGATTGACGCCGGTGCCGAAGCGGTTCTGACGGGCAATTGCGGGCCGAACGCTCACCGCAGTCTGGCAGCAGGCGGTGTAAAGGTCTATACAGGCGCAGCCGGAACCGTCAAAGAGGCGGTTGAGAAGTTCAACAGCGGCGAGCTTACCGCAGCCGATGGGCCGAGTGTTGGTTCGCACTTTGGGACGGGTATTTAGACGTGGCGGATAGTTTTGTCATTGCTGTAGCAAGCGGCAAAGGTGGCACGGGCAAGACGACTGTGGCGACCAATCTGGCGCTGCTGATAAGCCGTGCAGGTAAAAAAGTGCAGTATGTTGACTGTGACGTTGAAGAGCCGAACGGCCATATATTTCTGAAGCCCGCGATTGAGAAGACAGAGGCGGTTACAGTGGCAGTGCCCCAGGTGGAGTTGGACAAATGCACCGGTTGCGGCAAGTGCGGCGAGATTTGTCAATACAGTGCAATAGTGGCCTTCAAGAAGAACGTGCTTACATTTGAGCAGTTGTGTCACTCGTGCGGCGGGTGTATGCTTGTTTGTCCAACAAATGCCATTAAGGAAAAGCAAAAAGAGATAGGGTCCATAGATCACGGCTCTGCGGACAGCGTAGGTTTTGTGCAGGGCAGGTTGCAGATAGGGGACGTTCGGTCGCCTGCGCTGATAAGACAAGTCAGGCAAAGGACAGCGGCTGAAGGGACAGTAATAATAGACGCCCCGCCGGGGACATCGTGTCCGGTGATTGAGGCGGTTAAGGGAGTTGATTTTGTATTGCTTGTGACAGAGCCGACGCCGTTTGGTCTGAACGATTTGATGTTAGCGGTCGGGATGGTGCGAGAACTCAAACTACCCTTTGCGGTCGTGATAAATCGCAGCGATGTGGGTGATGATAAGGTTCGTCAGTATTGCCGTGCGGAGGAGATAGATGTTGCTCTTGAGATACCGGATGACCGCAGAATAGCAGAGGCATATTCACGGGGCGATATGGTGATTGATGTATTAGGTGAGTATCAAAAGCATTTTGCCGACTTGGCCGAACATATTGAAGGTAAGGTTTATGCTCAAAGAGGATTATGAATTTGGTGAGAGGATAAATCGGGACCTGGATGCCAGGCGCGCGGCCCGCAAAATCCTTGACGTTAAGGATATGGCAAGTAAGGAAGATTTAAAAAAAGCTTACCGTCGAGTTGCAATGAAATGCCATCCTGATAAGAACCTGGGCGAGCCGGATGCAAACAAAAAATTCACACTTGTCAAATGTGCATACGAATTATTAGCCGAGGACAAACCCTGCCCCGAGTTACTGAAGGAAATCGATTCCTGGCCCGGTGTTCCCGAGGATAATAAATATAGACTTGATAACCCCTGGGGACATTTTTTGTGGTGGCGTGAAAAGTTTTTCGATTCCGAAAAAAGAAAGGAAAAAAAGTCAAATGGCAAGCGTTCTTCTTGTGTTTAATAGAAAATTTTAACTGTGGTTTGTTATGGAAAGATATCTGCAAGCATGCAAAACAGATTTTTGGAAGGAGGTTTTTAAGGCCGAGTTAGAATATATTCTGCGAGAATTAGAAGGTGCTAAGGATGTTTTAAGTATTGGTTGTGGCCCGGCGATTATAGAGACGGGTTTGAGCGAACACGGTTTTAACATTACCGGTTTGGATATTTCTGAAGAGGCTTTAGAACAGGCACCGGATAGTATCAGGACGATAGTGGGCTCAGCGGAAGATATGGATTTTGCAGATTCTTGTTTTGATGCGGTTATTTATGTTGTGTCTCTTCAGTTTATTGAGAAATATAAAGAAGCTGTTAGGGAAGCCGGGCGTGTTCTCAGGCCGAAGGGCAGGATTTTGGTTATGCTGCTCAATCCGGCGTCTGAGTTTTTTAAGGAAAAAGCTGCCGACCCGGCCTCTTATGTAAGCAATATTAGGCATACAGACTTGAAAGCGATTGAGAAAACAATGGCAGAACATTTTTCGATTCAGACGGAATACTTTTTAGGGATAAAACGGCCGGAGATATTCCAAACCCGGGAGCCTGCTTTAGCTGCTCTATACGTCGTAAAAGGAAAAAAGAAAGCGAGGTCTTTTTGAAAGAAATAGTTGTCATAAGTGGTAAAGGCGGGACAGGCAAGACGAGCATCGTCGCAGCGTTTGCGGCACTGGCGAAAAATGCGGTGCTGGCTGACTGCGATGTCGATGCTGCGGACCTGCATTTGGTACTTAAGCCCAAGATTAAACAACAATCGGACTTTAGCGGCGGCAAACAGGCTTTTATAGTTGCCCAAAAATGTATTGGCTGCGGTAAATGTAAAGATATATGCAGGTTTGACGCGATACGGCTCGGCGGTCCGGCAAACGACATAGCGGCCATAACATATATGGTTGACCCGATTTCATGTGAGGGATGTAAAGTTTGTGTCCAGTTTTGTCCGGTGGATGCGATTGAGTTTAATGACAGCATCAACGGACAGTGGTTTATATCGGATACGAGATTCGGGCCGATGGTCCACGCCAGGCTCGGAATCGCCGAGGAAAACAGCGGCAAACTCGTAACACTGATTCGCAAAGAGGCTAAGCGAATTGCCGATGAACAGGGCAAAGATTTGATTATTGTAGATGGTTCTCCGGGAATAGGCTGTCCGGTGATTGCTTCAATTACCGGAGCAGATTTGGTGTTGATAGTTACCGAACCTACGTTATCCGGCAAACATGATTTAGAGAGGGTTGCAGAACTGGCGAGGGGGTTCAACATCCCCACATTGGTCTGCATTAACAAGGCCGATATTAACCCGGAAGTAGCAAATTGGATGGAAGCTGATGCCGGGAAACAACAGATAAAAGTGGCGGGTAAAATTTCTTACGACAGCGCTTTTACCCGGGCACAGATTGCTCAATCCAGTGTCGTTGAATACGGAGAGGGTATTGCATGTGAAGAAGTAAAGGCTCTGTGGCAAAATGTGTTTTGTGAACTGGATGAAAAAATCACAATCGACAAGGACAATTTTTAAGTGACGAAAGAGCGGAATATGACGAAGGAAAAAACAGCGCATCAGTCCGAACCGAACCCGCACGAACAAATGCAGGCTGAGCAGCGGCAGATTCGCGAAAGGATGAAGAAGATAAAACATCAGATTCTCGTGCTAAGCGGCAAGGGAGGGGTGGGCAAAAGCACGGTCGCGGTCAATCTGGCGATATCGCTTGCTCTTTCGGGCAGGCGTGTTGGACTGCTCGATATTGATATACATGGGCCGAGTGTCCCAAAGATATTGAATCTGGAAGGCAACCGCCTAACCGCCGCCGGAGAGCAGATTCTGCCGGTTGAAGTTGCCGAAAACCTTAAAGTAATGAGCATCGGTTTTCTTCTGCAAACCGATGACGATGCAGTAATATGGCGTGGGCCGATGAAATATCAGATGATAAAGCAGTTTCTAAAAGACGTAGAGTGGGGCAGTCTGGACTTCCTTGTAATCGATTCGCCGCCCGGCACGGGGGATGAGCCTCTGTCGGTCGTTCAGCTTCTGGAAAAGGCAGACGGCGCTGTTATAGTAACCACGCCTCAGGAGCTGGCTCTGGCGGACGTTCGCAAAAGCATAAATTTCTGCCGCAATCTGAATCTTAGAGTGCTGGGAGTGTTAGAGAATATGAGCGGTTTTGTGTGTCCGAAGTGTGGACAAAATACCGACATCTTTAAATCCGGTGGTGGACAGAGCATGGCTGAGCAGCTTCAAGTGCCTTTTCTGGGGCGGGTTCCCATTGACCCGGAAATTGTCCGGGCCTGTGACAGCGGCCGGCCTTACGTAAAGCATTACAGCCGGAGCCGAGCGGCAAAGGCTTTCAAGGAAGCAATAAAACCTTTGATTGAACTTGATAAGAATAGTTTTGACGGAACTGAAATTGAGAAAGACAGGAGAACCAAAATGCGTATAGC
>QNBT01000201.1 GCA_003644205.1 Planctomycetota bacterium
ACAAGCCAACGGATAATAGACGTTTTTGTAATACTCACTGACATTTCCCACTTAAAAACGTTTACAAAACATTATTCAGTCCTTTCGATACTGATAATTTTACCGAATTCAACTTGAGTTATCGATGTTCAGTTATTTACTCAAACTGACCGATGGCCAGTTTGAGTTATTTACCAATCTTACAAATCATTTGTTTTGATAATCGACATCTGCATAAAGGTGATTATTTTCTCGAGATAATACGCCCTTCCTCGGTTATCAGCAGCTCCATATCCTTGCCATCGACGGTGCATTCTATCTTGTATATTACCGGTCCCCATTCGTAGGAGTGAACCTTGTACCATGGCTTACACTTAACCAGGTCCCAGTTATCCTGTCCGACAACCTCAGCGAACTCGACAGCGTACATACCGTACTTTCTGCTTTTTTCATACTTACCCAGTCCACCCAGAGGTTTGTCCCGCAGGGCTTTCCATTTTTTTCCATAGCCCAGGGTAGCGAGCTGATAGCCTTTTACCACCATCGGTTCGTCGCGGAAATATGCTTTCAGCGGCATGATAAAACGGCTCGGGTCGGCTTTGTGTATGGCTGGATAGAAGGCCTCGAACAGACTGTCTCTGGCTTTCTTGCCGACACCTTCGTTGAAGATTTCCCACATCACGATGCTGGGACTGTTGCGAACCTGCCTGATATCTACCACAAATTCCTCCACAGATTCATCCAGAGACATCTTTGAACCGTCCGGATTCCTGTTTTCGCTGGTCCATTGCTTTCTCGACCAGCCGGTGGGCACCCAAATATACATGATGCCGAGTTGGTCTCCTATCTCGGCAAAGCGCGGGTCACTGTACGCACAGGAGGGCTGGTGTATTCTTAATGTATTTCCCTCCATCGCCCGAATCATCAGTATTCCCTTTACAATCCACTGTTTTGGGCAGCAGCGGTGCCACGTTGTAGTCTTATCAAAGGGCGCGAGGAACTGCATCCACGTTGCGCCATTGAGGACCTGTTCCTTTCCGTTAATGCGAAATGTTCCGCCTTCTTCGCTGATAGTGCGGATGCCGGTGGTTACGACATAATCATCCTGTGGTTTGCCGGACCTGTCGACAAGCGTAACCGTAACCTTGTACAGGTTCGGGTGCTCGTAATCCCAGAGCAACGGTTTCGGAACCGAAACGTTTTTCGAAATTATCGTAGTCTTTGTGGCGTCGAGTTTAACCGCAACCCGCTCTACGACTACAGCCGTTGCCGATTCCGAGGGATACCACGGCAGCAAGCGTATGACAGCCTCTCCTTCGAATACCTCCGCCCCTTTATTGCTCGCCTCCACCGTAACCTTTACTATGGCGGGATCGTCGATTTTTTCCGTGTATGCAAAAACATCGTCTATGTGAACCGCCCCTGTCAGGTCCAGCGACATCCGTCCGGCGAACCAACCGTAGTACAGGTCTTTCGATGTGTGCCCATCTTCCCGATAGAATCTATCAGCAACGTGATTTACTTTTACTGCAATCAGGTTGGACCCCTTCTTAAGGAAACCAGTCACATCCAGCCGAACAGGCCGGCGATTCAATTTGGCAACGCATTTACCGTTGATAAAAATCTCACCGCCGGGGTCCAGCGCATCGACATTCAGGAATGCCTGCTGGAATTGGGGGACACTTACGGTTCTGCGGAGATAAATATCGCGTCCTTTGTTTCTTTCACTGCCGACGACGAGCGGGAGCTTACCGCCAGTCGCCCATTTGCTGTCGTCATACGAGGCCAATTGCCAGGAGTCCACATCCGGTGTAACAGCAAAGTCTTCATCGATAAAGGTCGATATCTCAAAAATGCCGTTGCGAATGTCTTCGGCCGGGTCGTATCCGGTTCCCCGGATATCGTCCACCACCAAACCGGCCGCGCCGCTGATACTAAAGCTCGTGACTTCATTTGCGGCGTCAATGGCACCGGCGTAGATAGTTCTTTCGCCGTCAACGTAGAGGCTGAACTGATTGTATTGCAGGTCAACCTCAAGTTTGAGTTCACCAGCCGTTCCGGGTTTTATTCTTCCGGCTTTGGTGCCTGCGGCAGTAACGTTGCCGCGGCCATCGATACCTATTGTAACGATAGAAGTTTTGCCGCCGGCCAATGTGAACTTCGCCGTTTTGCCCGCAACGGAAATCACCTTCCATTGCAGGAAGAACCTCCAGTCCTGCGAATCGAACGTCTTGAGTATTTCGCTATTGTCTCGCGTAATGACCAACTGTTCGTCCCTGATGGATATACCATTAGCCAGCCAGGTCGCCAGACGTTTCTCATCTGCCGTCGCCTCGCCGGCGCGATACGCCAGATGCTTCCATCCGCTGTTTAGAACCAGTCGCTTGCGTACTTCGGGAAGCGGCTGGGGTTTGATTTTTTTCAATGCCGCCGCAACGTCGGCATCGGTGACGACCTTCTTATCGAGATTGGGATTCTTGAAGAAACGGCACGCCTGTTTTGCGTAATGGCTGAGGAATTTGACCCTCTCATCTGTGTCAAAAACAGATGTCTCGCCTATAAAATCGGTATCGCCGTTAGCCGACTTGTCGTTGCTGAAATACTTCAATTCAAATGTACGTCCCAGGACCTTGCCTTTTTCGGTGACGACAAACGTCACGCCGTAATAGCCTTGGCTTTTTATCTCCGGCCTGAATGCTTCAAGCTCTACGATCGGCCGTCCGGGGGGAATCTTTACACCGGTGAATTTTTTGGTCGAGGCGACCTTGCCCTGCTCGTCGATGCACCGAATCGTCAGGTCCACAACCCTCTCGTCGCCGATGGCGACAATCACGGGCGTTATCTTATCAGCCGGGCCGTAAGCCACATCGACGCCTTTGCTGGCCGCATAGTATTTACCCAGTGTGCTTTTGTAAGTGTAATAGGCCAGCTTCATGTGATCGTCGAAATCGATCAGCGGTTTCATATACGTACCACTGTTGCCGCCGCCCCGCAGCGTACACCAGACCATCGAGTCTATGTCATGGTGCCTTGCCTGTTTCGCTGTATTGTAACCCGCCAGCGCCTGCCACGCCTGACTTTCGCGCCACTGCTCGGCGGTAAGTTTGCGCCCGATGCTCCCTTCATCGTAGCTGTACTTGCTGCCGTACTCGGGTGAAATCTGTCCTCTGACGTTCTTGATTTCCGGATTCGTCCCCACTTCACGCTCAAGTGCCTCCTTGACGACTTCGGTCATTTCGGTGTACACCGGATTTGGCTTCCTGGCCATCGCGGTACCGCTAAGTACCGGCAGCAGCATTCCTATCGTGCAATTAACAATAAAAACATGAGCTGTTCGTTTCAACATATCGAACCTTTCTATTCCAAAATAAGCGGTATTAAAGAACAAGTTGTACATGGAAAACCCATGCCGAACTTGTTATATCGTTTAATGAATACACCCTCTACTAAACCATCTTCTCTGCTTTACTCAAAACTTTCTTATCGATATGAACACCCATACCCGGTCCCTTGGGCACATTGATCGCACCGTTCTTAAACCGAAGCGGCGGCTCGTACCATTTACCCGTCTGCTCGATTCCTCCCTTGTATTCCATAAACGGCCCTATATTCGGCGTAAACGAAGCAAAGTGGATCACCTCGACATACCCCGTCCCACCGCCTGACATATGCGGAATAACCTTAAGCCCTGCAGCCTCTGCCATCCGCGCAACCCGCGTCGCCCGAATAAACCCGCCAAAGTAATGCAGGTCAGGCTGAACGACCTGCACCGCACCGTTAGCAATCATCCACCGGAAGCGATGCAAACTCGCCTCCTGCTCGCCTCCGGAAACCGGTATCGAAATAGCATCGGCAACCTGTTTGGTCTCTTCAAGATGGTCGAAGGGACAAGGCTCTTCGAACATATCTATCCCATATTCGGCCATCATCTTGCCGATCTCAATCCCCTTTCTCGCATCATACGACCCGTTTGAATCTGCCCATATAGTAACATCGTCACCAAGGGCCTTGCGAACGGTCCTTATCAATCCCTCGGTTCGCCCCGGCCGCGAATCGGCGTTATTACTCATCCTCCCGCCGACCTTAAACTTAACCGCCTTTGTCCCCGACGCCTTGATCTTATCCCTTAAAACCTTTATCTCTTCTGCCGGCGTATTGCCGCGGTTGCCGCTTGCAGAATACATCTTAACTTCCTTCTGCCGTATCCGGCCGATTAAGTCTCCGGTCCCTTTACCGACGATCTTGCCCAGCATATCAAGCACCGCAAACTCGCACCACGCAATACAACAGTAAAGAGCAAGCCCGGATAATTTATAATTCTTCCGGCGAGCGCTATCGACGATAGCATCAAGATCCCGCGCATCCTTACCGACAAAACAGCCCCGAACAAGCTTATTGAATATCGGATAAACATACTGCGCCTTGTTGTTAGTAACCGCGACACCTTCTGCCCCATCGCCGGACCGAACACGAACAAAAGAAAACTTACCGCTCCTGAACAGTTCGACAGAAGCAATTTTGACAGGCGAGCTAAACAACTGACGCTTCAAAACAGGCCGTTTAAGAGCAGCATCTAAAGCAGAATAATCAACCTCTTTTTCCTTACCACCAAAAGCACTTCCGCTAAAACCACCACTCAAGGAAGCACCAATGGATGCCCCAATAAACTCGCGTCGTCCAATATCCATAGAAAACTCCTTTACTTTTCTCTCAAAGCTCGGCACGGCTTATTCGTATATCAAGCTGATATAATTATAGCAGGGGTGGGGCGGCAGACAAGTGCAAATTTTTATTAACGTCCCAAAGTTTGGGGGTAATCCGGTTATTCCCTTTCCAAACAAATAATCGCGTTTAACGCTCCCGCTGCGACGTGGCGCAGACGCGGCGAGTTATCAGCTACCGGCA
>QNBT01000202.1 GCA_003644205.1 Planctomycetota bacterium
GGAGTTTCGGGTTAGTACAAGGCGTTTGTCTACTGCCGCCCGGAGCTGTATTGGTATACTGTGAGGACGTGCAGTCAGGCAAGAACATCAAAGTAATCACCCGAAAGAACCGCTAATACCTTAGCCGAACTTTAATGCTACTTTCATCGCCGCATCTAAATCTCTTTCTGCATATATCTGCGTCGTACTGATATGAGCATGGCCGGTCGCCGCCTTGGCAATCTCTATCCCGAACTCCTTCGCCGCCCGCGTCGTCGCCGTATGCCGAAGCTGATGCGGTGTCCACATTAAGACCCGCCTGTTACCAACCTTCACGCCCGCCCTCTGGGCCTTCCTTATCGCATACTGGACTGCCTTGCGGTACGTCCTGCGGTCATAACGCTCATTGAACTCTTTATTCGTTCCATTACCGTTCCGCTTACCCTCAGATTCCGTCGGGCAGAAGCAATAGTCTGTAATCTTTCGCTTCAAAAACGGCCTGAGAATCTTCTGCCCCTTCGGCCCGATACAGATAACCTTCTCGTTCTTTCTGTCTAAATACTGGCTCTTATAGAACGCAGGACGGTAGAACCATATCTTCCCGGAAGTCTCGATATCACACGGCCGTAGGATACAAATCTCAGTACTCCTCATACCTGTCAGAAGCTGTAATTCTATCATAGCAGCCACTACAGGAGTCGTATAGGGCAGGACTGCATATACATGTGCCTCCGGTACCGGGAGCACCTTTTTCGTCTCTCTCGCTCCGCTACGGCCCCTTTTTAAGCCCTCTACGGTTAATAGTGCCAGATATACTCCTGCCGATACGAGCTCTTCAGAGGCCGCCCAGCGAAACAATCGCTTTATACATGCTATCCGGTCGTTAATGGTCTTTCTGGCAAGGCCAAGGTCTATCATCCGCTGGCGGACCTGTTTTAGCTTCAAGGGCCCGAACTCCTCAGCGGGCAAATTGGCGTAAAGCTCAACTAACGGTTTCGTTGCATATTCTATTCGCTTTGCCTCGGTGGTGATATTGCCATCTACATCTTTGTAATAGTTTCTGGCATAATCACAAAATGCTTTCACTATCGACATGACCGAGCCATCACATTCCGCGCAGGCTTCTTTTTGGGAATAGAACAGTGCCTGATGTAGAAGGTTCTTTGCTAATTCACGAGCTACACCGATATCTTTTGTGGCGTATTTGGCACCAACCGGTCTGAGCGGCCGGGCCTTGATTTTCGCTTCACCCGGCAATTTTACTTTCCACCAGTACCTGTTTTTGTTAAGATAAATTGTCCCGGGCAGCTTCGCTTCTTTGATGGTGCGTTTTGTTTTGACCTTGGGCTTTTTAGGATTAAGGATCTTTTGAAGGTTAATAGTCTTACCTGATGACGACCGTGAGCTTGACGGCTCAGATGAGCTTGATTTTGCTGACTTTGACTTCGCCATAGTTCTATCTCCATTGTATAACGATTTAGGGTATTCAAAAGGTTATACGAAAAGTTATACGATAGAACCGGCCTTGTCAAGCATAAAATATAAGTAATTTTCTAATAAGGGCTTACAACAGCCCAGAACAGAAGTACACCGGAGAGGTGTCCGAGTGGCTTAAGGAGCAGCCTTGGAAAGGCTGTGTAGGATTTATCCTACCGCGGGTTCGAATCCCGCCCTCTCCGTTAATTTTCGCTTAAGGGTATATTTGTGGCGATTCAGTGGGGAGTACCTATAATTGAGGTGTGGCTGCTGCTGAATTATTTTACGAGTTTCATATTGATGTTGAGGTATCGAAGTGGTGCTTGGGGCTAAACATGATTCGCATGGGTCTTTAACTCGGCGCCAGTTGCTCAAAAGTGGTATATATGGGGGGCTGGCTGCGGGTTTAGCAGGCAGTATCGGGCCTTTCGGCTGCAACAGACGCAGTAAGATTAAAGGGCCCAATATAGTCTTCATTTTGATTGACACTCTTCGTGCCGACCGTCTTGGGCTGTACGGCCACAAAGAAGGCCTAAGCCCGGCCATTGACTCTGTCGGAGCCGAGGGTGTTACTTTTGACAGCACTGTGGCACAATCCCCGTGGACACAGCCGTCGATAGCATCGCTGTTTTGCTCGCGTTATCCCGCCGTCCACAAGGTACTCAGTTTGAAACTCGCCCAGGCTATGCGATGGGGCCGGGCCCAAAAGATGGCGGTTTTCACTGACTCGTTTACAACCCTCGCCGAAACGCTCCGAGACAACGGTTACGAAACAGCGGGCTTTATCGCCAATTTCCTGATGTCGAGCTACTACGGTTTTGCACAGGGTTTTGATTTTTATGCAGACATGCCTTATCGGAATCAACAGGTAGGCGACGTCTCCGGCAATGTGCTTAATAAAGAGGCAATCACATGGCTGCGGCGGAGAAAAACTCGTAAACCATTCTTCCTTTACATGCATTACATGGATGTTCACGGACCGTATTATTCACGTCCACAATTCCACGAACCGCTCTTTGCTCAGGTTGAAAAGATGCCGGCCAAACGCAAACTCTCCGATAAACAGAAAAGAGCCTTGGGGTATCTCACCACAAAACAGGCGGCGCCAATCATCACCAGGTACAATAAGTTGGCGGACTATCTCGAATTTTGGTCGGCATTTTACGATGCAGGCGTTCGTGAGCAGGACCAGCATATAGCCGAGTTTATCACTGACTTGAAAGATATGGACCTCTGGGATGATAGTTATGTGGTCATAACCGCAGACCATGGTGAGGAGTTGCAAGAGCACGGGTATTGGAGCCACGGCTATAGTTTATACCATACTGAATTACATGTTCCTTTGATTATGCATCGGCCGGGTGTTTTGCCTGCCGGTAAACGCATCAAAGAAACAGTCCGCCTGATCGACATCATGCCCACACTACTCGACCAGTTAGATATGCCGGCCGCGAGCGGTATGCAGGGTCGTTCGTTGAAGGATGTTATCGCCGGAACCCCACCGGCCAAGCCTGCGGCGGCATTCAGTGAGGGGGTTAAGGATGGCCCGAAAAAAAAATCACTTTACCTGGGTGACTGGAAATTAATCGTTACACCAGGTGAGAAAACACATGAACTTTATAATATTGCAGATGACCCGATGGAGCAAAAAAATGTTTATGCCCGATATCCCGTACGCGCCCGGGAGTTGGCCGGACTGCTGCAGGAACAAATGGAACGAAATCACCGATTGGGCCTGAAAACGGACGCCAAAAAAATTCCGTTGACACCAGAACAATATGAACAGTTAAAGTCTCTGGGATACGTTCGATGAATCAGAAAGGCAATATGAAACTGTTGAAGCAGAGTTTTGTCTTTATTGTTTTGACGATTGGGGCAGGGTTTGCAATATCTTCCTGCAAGAAGGACACAGTGCCTGGTTTCCCGGGTACTGACAAGTCCAAACGTCCGAATATTATCGTTTTGACCGTTGATACCCTGCGTGCCGACCACATGGCCTTATACGGTTATCATCGCGATACCATGCCCGCAATTGGAGCCTTTGCCGAAACCGCGGTCGTATTCGACCAGGCAGTGGTATCCCGCGGCAACACCAGGGCCAGCTATGCGTCTATGCTGACCGCCCTGTATCCGTTTCGACACGGCATATATAACAATAACGTTGTCCTGCACGACAATTTCAAAACATTGCCGGAGATACTCAAATCGGCTGGCTACCATACCGCCGGTTTCGTGAGCAACTTTGTGTTGGTGGGCGAACTATCGGGTTGCGACCAGGGATTCGATATCTACGATGACAGGACCGAAGATCGTGAGATTAATCGTCCCAATTACGAAAGGTCCGCAGCAGGTACTTTGAAGGCGATTCTCGAGTGGTTGGAAACCGACCCGCCACAGCCGTTCTTCCTGTTCACTAATTTCATCGACCCGCATGGCCCATACTTGCCTCCTGAAAAATTCCGCAATATGTACAAAAGCGGTAAAAAGAAGATGCTCGGCCAAAAAAAGATATTCAGTTATCAGCGAGTTAATGACTCGCTAAACTATTACGATTACGTGGACCGCTATGACGGCGAGATTCGGTATGTGGATGAGGCAATGGGCCAGTTGATTGAAGCACTGAAAAGCAAGGGCCTGTGGGATGATGCCCTGGTGATTTTCCTGTCTGACCACGGTGAGTCGCTTGGGGAGCACGGTGTATTTTTCGAACATCAATACTTTGTCTTTGAGGAAACAGCTCGTGTTCCTTTGGCAATTCGCCTGCCACGGGACAAACAAGGCAACACCGCGGTACCGCCGGGACGTGTGCCCAGTCTTGGTTCGCCCATGGATTTGATGCCCACAATACTGGATTACCTCGACATTTCCTTCAAGGGAAAATTGGATGGTCAAAGTCTGTTGCCGGTGTTAAATGGCACTGCCGATAGTGACCGTACGGTCTTTCTCGAATTCCCGGAAGATTCTATACCTTCGCAGCGGATTCCGGCAAGTTTCGCCGTCCGCTCAGCTACACACAAATTAATCAGGGTATTTCAGGCGGATACGAGGAGACTGATGGGGCAGATGCTGTTTGATATTACTGCCGATCCACTTGAGCAACGGCCTATACGTTATGACGAAAATGTGAAACTGCATCGCAGGCTGTCAAAAGAAATGGATACCATGTTGAAAAAGGTCGCCGAATATGAAATTCCTTTTCCACTGACTTTCTATGACGTTCCGCTTGATAAGCGAACTGAGTTTGTTGAAAAACGTAAAGAAAAAGGGCCAAAGAGGATAAAAAAACAACTGTCGGATGAGCAAATTGAGAAACTTCGCAGCCTGGGATATGTTAAATAGTTCCTGTTGCGGGAATAGCATTTTGTCGTTCCTGCGGAAGCGGGATTTCGACCTCAGCATGACAGTTTAAAAAGTCAATCA
>QNBT01000203.1 GCA_003644205.1 Planctomycetota bacterium
AGAGCAATATCAATTGTTAAAGGGCGTTGTTTAATCCTGAGATGTCAAACCCTTGATTTATTATACAATATAATCGAAACTTTCCGAAATGTCAAGCAAAATATCGAAAAACTTTCGAGATTTTTGGGGCTATGAGTTAAAATACTGCTTTGAAAGGTTGGTTCAGATGCTCGTAAGCGCCCGTATAGCAAGCACATACAGATATAGAATGATTCAATAAAACAGGGTGAAAAATTTCTGAAAAAATTTCAAAAAACCGAAAAGCCCTGTTCGCGGATTGAGTAATTGTGCCCTTGTTCCGTATTTTGCACTTGACTACAGTTCGGTTTCTTATTTTTAGTCGCGAGGGGTCAACTCTGTCCGGAATATTATTGACGCCCCAAAGTTTGCGGGTAATCCGGTTTGCGATTCAAAGGCATATCTACCAAATCAGTCAAGATTCGGTTATATTAAAGGTAATATGAAAGATAAGCTGGAAAACTCTGTAGGTATTGTCCAGACCAAAACCGTACGGGTTATTGAATTCGATAAGCCGCTGAAGCTTCAGTGCGGCAAGAGTCTGGGGCCGATCGACGTTGCGTATGAGACTTACGGCCAGCTCAACGAGGCCGGTGATAATGCGATTCTTATCTGCCACGCGCTTAGCGGTGATGCTCATGTGGCGGGTTACAACAGGACGGAGGATAAAAAACCGGGCTGGTGGGACATTATGGTCGGTCCCGCAAAGCCGATTGACACAAATAAATACTTTGTTATCTGTTCGAATATTTTAGGCGGCTGTATGGGGACCACCGGGCCCTCCGAAATAAATCCGGCCACCGGCAGACCATACGGCATTGATTTTCCGATGATTACCATTGCCGACATGGTGAATGTCCAGAAGCTGCTGCTGGATAAGCTCGGCATAAAGCAACTGCTAACGATAATCGGCGGCTCAATGGGCGGTATGCAGGTTGTGCAGTGGGCAATTGCGTATCCGGATTTTGTCAAGTCGGTTATTGTTGTAGCCTCCACAACAAGACTCAGCTCCCAATCTATCGCATTTGACGCAGTTGGCAGAAATGCAATCTTAGCGGACTCGGACTTTGCGGACGGTCAATACCATGATAAGAAAGGGCCGACCCGCGGGCTTGCGATAGCGAGGATGATAGGTCATATTACGTATCTGTCGGAAGAGAGCATGCGCAAGAAGTTCGGCAGAGAACTACAAAGCGCCGATGATTACAGCTATGATTTCGATTCCGAATTCGTCGTTGAGACATATCTGGATTACCAGGGGGCCAGTTTTGTTGAAAGATTCGACGCCAACAGTTATCTCTACATCACAAAGGCGATGGATTATTTTGACCTGGCTAAGGAATATGGCTCGCTTGAAAAGGCCTTTGCACCGGCTGTATGCAGGTTCCTGATTGTCAGTTTTTCAAGCGACTGGCTTTTTACGCCGGCCCAATCCGAAGAAATAGTCAACGCGTTAGCGGCCGGCGGAAAGGATGTTAGCTACTGCAGTATCGATTCGCGATATGGACACGATGCCTTTTTACTCGAACCGAAGAGACTCGGACTGTTGATAAGCAGCTTTATCGAGGCCACATATTACCAAATCAACAATCCCGGTAAATATATCTTTAAGGATTTTCAGTGCAAACACACTGTCAAATCTTTAGAGCAGGCAAAAAGAGCAAGAGTTGATTATGAGCTGATAGAGTCGCTCATTGAACCGCACAGCAAGGTCCTCGACGTCGGCGCCGGTGACGGCGAGTTACTGGCAAGTCTGATAGAAGACAAGAACGTTACGGGTGAAGGGATAGAACTTGACGAGGAACTTGTAATCCACTGCATAAGACGGGGTCTTCCGACGATTCACCTCGATGTCGAACGAGGTTTGAGCCAGTATACGGACGACAGTTTTGACTACGCAATACTCTCACAGACTCTCCAGACGGTAAATAACCCTGAAAAGGTTTTCAAAGAGCTCCTGCGTATAGCCAAAAGGGTGATAGTCAGCTTTCCTAACTTTGCGCATTGGCGATGCCGACTGCAACTTCTGTTGGGTGGCCGGGCACCGATGACAAAGCAACTGCCCTTTAAGTGGCACAATTCACCCAACATCCATTGTTTGTCGCTCAAAGACTTCGACCGCTTCTGCAGGGACCTCGGTGTACGGGTTGAAAAAAGAATCCCGCTAATCAAATCCAGTATCAGCCCGGCCAGTTTTGCCCCGAATATATTCGCCGAGCAGGCCGTGTATGTAACAAGTAAGCACACCAACACAACCACCGTCTGAAGCCCGGCTGTTTACATAAGCCTGATCAGTTACATGGGGGCTTGCTTATTTGACATAGGGCGGATATAATCTCGTGTATCTGTTGTGAGAGGTAGTTTGTGTATCATTGTTAAAGAGAGGCTGCAATGGTCGCGAAGATTGGCGAACAAATCAAGCTACTGATGCGAGGTACGGCTGAGGTCTATACCGCCGATGAACTTTCCGACAGGTTCGGCGCCGCGGCCAGGGCGGGCAGGCAATTGCGGATAAAGCTCGGCCTTGACCCCACGAGCCCGGACATACATCTTGGCCATACGGTTGTGCTACGAAAGATGCGGCAGTTTCAAGACCTCGGGCACAAGGCGGTCCTGATTATCGGTGATTATACCGCTCGAATCGGAGACCCGAGCGGCCAGGATACTACCAGGCCGATGCTGTCGGACGAACAAATCGAGGAAAATGCAAAGACGTACTTCGCCCAGGCAGGCAAAATCTTGGACACCTCTGAAGAAAAGCTTGAGGTGCGGTACAACGGCGAATGGCTGGCCGACCTGCAGCTTGCCGATATCATAAAACTGACGGCCTCCATGACGGTTGCCCGAATGTTAGAGCGTGATACCTTTGAGATTCGCCACAAAAAGGGGGACTCGATTGGTATCCACGAATTTCTATACCCACTGATGCAGGGTTACGATTCGGTCATGGTAAAAAGTGACGTCGAGCTGGGCGGCACCGACCAGACGTTTAACAATCTGGTCGGCAGAAACCTGCAGAGGCTCGACGGCCAGAAGCCCCAGATTGTGATGGTGATGCCTATCCTCGTGGGGCTTGACGGCACCGAGAAGATGAGCAAGTCCAAAGGCAATTACATTGGAGTAACCGATGAGCCGGGCGATATGTTCGGCAAGGTGATGAGCATATCGGATGATATGATGGAAAACTACTTTACGCTGCTGACTGATGTCCGGCCTGAAAAAATTGCCGAACTTACCAATCCCGCCATGACTCATCCGAAGGAGGCAAAGGTGTTTTTAGCCAAAACAATTGTAACACAGTTTCACAATGAAAAAGCCGCCGAGCAGGCTGCCGCTGAATTTGAAAAGGTGTTTGCCAAAGGCCAGCTTCCCGATGATATGACGGAAGTTGTCATGCCGGCTGATACGATTATGGCAAGTAAACTTTTGCTAAAGTGCGGATTAGTTGCAAGCGGCGGCGAGGCAAAAAGGATGATTAAGCAGTCGGCAGTAAGTATTAACGGTAATAAAATCAGCGACCCTAATGCTGAGATCGTGCCCACAGACGGCATGGTGGTTCAGGTCGGCAAGCGAAAATTTGCCCGGTTGAAGGTTAAGTAAAAATGGAATTAGCCAAAGTCCAAAATCCAAAGAAGTATGTGGGACTGTATGTGGTCGATTTCGGCGACCATAGTGGAACCGGTTTTACCGCACAGGAAGTAGCCGAGTTGTTAGAGAGCGAAAGGTTCAAACACATCAAGGTTTATAAGATTCATAATGCCTATCCGGATGGCCGAATGGAGCTTAAAGGTGTTCCGAACCGGACTTTTGAGCTTGAGAAAGGGATGTTCTTTTATTCTGCTGATTTGCAATCGGCACAGGCGAATTTCAAACAGCTTACCCGCCTTGCAGTTAAATCAGCCCCTCCGGCAAGGGCCAAGGTGCACCTGGTCAAATATAGCGAAGACAAGTTCGTAACCGTGTTGATTTATCCCGCCGAGTACGATGATGAATTCAGCCGATGGCTTATTGACGGCAACTATCGAACTGCCGGTGCCGCAGAGGGCGGCATCGAGGCTGTACAAAGATATTACGACTGGAAACCGGAAATACTCGACAGACATCAATTATTTGGCCAATCGGCTTATAAAAGCAGGACCGGCGCCGAGCTTCTGGCAAGCGTTAAACTTGCGGTCCAAAGATGAGACCTGAACAAAAAAAAGTTAGTTCAATGTTAGGTCTGATAGCGGCCGTTGCGTCAGCATTATTCGGCAAATCACCCAAAACGAGTATCGACGATATCAAGCGAGCAGATTTTAAGACCAGCTCGCAGCGGATAGGCGTACGGTTTACCGACAAGATTCGAAATGTTTTCAGAAGCAGATGGCTGAAGAAATCATAACACCGGATTTGGACTATTAGAATGAAAGAACTATTCACCATAGGGCACTCAAATCACTCACTCGACCATTTCCTCGAGTTACTTTTGGCACATCAGGTTTCCGCGATAGCCGACGTCCGATCTATTCCCTACAGCAAATACTCGCCCCAGTTCAATAAGAATGTATTAGAGAGTGCTCTGAGAGACGCTAATATTGACTACATGTTCCTGGGCAGGGAATTAGGTGCAAGCCGATCTGAAGATAGTTGCTACATTGACGGTCAGGCGAAGTATGACCGAATCGCCCAGTTGCCAACCTTCCGGAGCGGATTAGAGAAAGTCCTTCAGGGAATTGAACTTTACAGAGTTGCCCTCATGTGCTCGGAATCCGACCCCATTACATGCCACAGAACAATACTGGTGTGTCGCGAATTGAAAAGGACATGTCCAGACCTGGAGATAACCCACATCTTGGCCGACGGCA
>QNBT01000204.1 GCA_003644205.1 Planctomycetota bacterium
GAAAGATTTAATACTCTGCGAAAAGTAACGCAGTTTTGAGGAGTTGGTAGTTCGTAGAAGAGGAGTCGGGATACATCAATACAATGCGTTGTTTTATTGCGATAGATATTGACGAGGGTATCAGAAAGCAGATAGACCGCTTACAGAATGAACTACGACAGAAGACCGGCCTGACAAAGCCGATGTAAAGTGGACCGAGCCGGCCCTTATTCACCTGACGCTGAAGTTCTTAGGTGAAGTGAGGGACGCCGACATCACAAAAGTTTGCGAAATCGCCGCCGCCGTCGCCGCTAATCATAAAGGCTTTTGGGTCGATGTCGCCAGGGTTGGCTCCTTCGGCTCAGCAGCCCGGGTGCTGTGGGTGGGCATTGATAGGAATGATGCTTTATTGACGCTGCAAAAGGACCTGGATGAGCAGCTTTCGGCGGCAGGTTGGGGAGGCGATAAGAAGCAATTTGCCGGCCATCTTACACTGTGCAGGATAAAGAAGCTCAAGGCCGGCAGAATCCTAAAGGAGTTTATAAAGGATTACAGTGATTTGAGTCTTGGCTCATTCGGGGTCGATTCGATTTGTGTCTATAAAAGCGAATTGACAAGCAGCGGACCGATCTATACGGTGATAAGCACGAACTCATTGAAAAAACCAAATAATTGAGACCCAATCATAGGAGAAGAACATGGGCAAGACGAAAAAGGTAACAAAGGCTGGCCCTGCAGCTCAAAAAGCTACTTCTAAAGCCGGCGCTCTTGAAAGGGCAATAGCCCAGATTGAAAAGCAGTATGGCGACGGTTCAATCATGCAGTTAGGCCGGGCCCAACTGGCCAAGGTTGATGGCATCAGCACGGGCGCGATTTCTCTTGACATGGCTCTGGGCGGTAATGGTATCCCGAGGGGCAGAGTTACCGAGCTTTACGGGCCGGAGGCCAGCGGCAAGACTACCCTTGCGCTCCACGTCATCGCCAATGCCCAAAAAGCCGGCGGTGTTGCCGCTTTCATCGATGCCGAGCACGCGCTCGATACCACGTGGGCAAAGAAACTCGGCGTCGATATCAACAGTATGCTCGTCAGTCAGCCCGACACCGGTGAGCAGGCCCTCGACATCACCGAAATGCTCATAAACTCAAACGCGGTTGATATCATTGTTGTTGATTCTGTTGCCGCGCTTGTCCCGGCTGCCGAAGTTAAGGGCGAAATGGGCGCAACCCACGTCGGCCTGCAGGCCAGGATGATGAGCCAGGCGATGAGGAAGCTGACAAGCGTGATAAGTAAAAGCAAGACCTGCCTGATATTCATAAACCAGATACGCATGAAAATCGGTGTGATGTTCGGCAATCCCGAGACAACGCCCGGCGGAAACGCCTTGAAGTTTTACAGCTCCGTGAGACTCGACGTGAGGCGCATATCAACCATCAAAGATTCGACCGGTCAGGCCGTCGGTAACCGCGTCAGGGCACGCGTTGTAAAGAACAAGGTCGCCCCACCTTTCAGAACCTCTGAATTCGATATCATGTTCGACTCCGGGATAAGTTATGAAGGCGACCTTATCGACTTCGGCATTGAGTGCGATATAATCCAGAAAAGCGGCGCATGGCTCAACTACGGCCAAATGCGGTTAGGCCAGGGAAGAGAGAATGCAAAGAGGTTTCTCTGTGAGAATCCCGAACTTGCCGCCGAGATTAAGGACAAAATCCTCGTTGCAAAAGGCATGGCGGGTTAGAATTCCTTTAATTCTCTTAAAATTATAAATGATGAGATTATATTATAAATATAGACAGTAAGTATAGACACTGCGAAAGGAAATTTGTCATGAGATTCACAAGGTTATTTATATCAGTAGTTGCGGTTTTTCTTCAGGTACACATTACGTTGGCACAGGACAACTTAGCAAGCCCGGTTGCCAAACGGGATGTCTATCAGTTAATAAATCCCGGGCAGGTACAATTTAACGGTTTTCTTAGAGAACGAATGGATGAGAATCGTGAAGGCCGGCTGAAGAAACATATGACTGAGAAATGGTTGTTGAACGGATTTAGAAACCGTCCCGGCAGGCACCCCTGGATTGGGGAACATGTTGGTAAGTGGCTGCACGCTGCAACATTAGCCTTGGAATACAAACCAGATGACAAGGAATTTAAAGATAAAATCATTAGTATTGCCAATGGCCTCATGGATTGTCAGATGAAAGATGGCTATTTGGGAACATATGTGAACAATAATCGATGGACCAGTTGGGATGTCTGGTCGCATAAATACGATCTGGTTGGTCTGTTGAGCTACTATCAAACAACCTCCGACAAAAGAGCGCTGGATACGTGCAGGAGAATTGGCGATCTGCTTATTAGTGTGTTTGGTGACAATAAGCGCGATATTTTGAAGAGCGGGACCCATGAGGGAATGGCTGCTACCAGCATCCTGGAACCAATGAGCCTGCTCTACGAGTTGACAGGAGAAAAAAAATATCTTGAATTCTGCCAATATGTTATCACCCGAGCTGATGCTGGTCCTAAGATAATGAGCAATATCGAAAACATGCATTCTGTGCAAGCTGTGGGAAACAAAAAGGCATACGAGATGCTGAGTAACTATGTTGGTCTGGTCGAATATTGGCGGGCAACCGGCTATACACGAGGGCTTGAAGCAGCAAAGTTGGCGTGGGACAGCATAGTCAAAGAGAATTTATTTATTACCGGCGCGCCCGACGCGCACGAACGTTTCAGTGAGCCCGGCACTTTGGTGCCCTCAGGCAAGTGCACAGAAACATGTGTGCAGGTTACCTGGATTCAGTTGAACTGGCAACTTTTGCGAGCGACAGGAGATCCTCGTTATGCGACGATGCTGCATCATCATTATTATAATCACATGCTGGCAGCACAGCATCAGGACGGTATCAATTGGTGTTATTTTACGACCATGGCAGGCAAAAAAGCATTTACAAAGGCTAGGCACTGCTGTGGCTCAAGCGGCCCGCGCGCGATAGCCCTGATTCCCCAGATGATATACATGACGGCAAAAGACGCGCTGGCTGTAAATATGTATGAAACTTCTACCTTTAAGGGGGATATCAACGGAGTAAGTGTTACGGTCCGACAGAACACGGATTATCCATGGGACGGTGATATTTCTATGACCATTGAAGTGGATCGCCCGGTCAAGTTTGACTTGCAACTCCTTGTCCCAGGTTTCGTCCAATCAGGAGAAGTTGTGGTTTCCGGTTCGAAAATAACAGATATTAAAGCCGGAACGTATATCAATATTCGCAGGGAGTGGTCTGGCAAAACACCAGTCAAAATTCGGTTTGACATGCCGCCAGTATTGCATACGCGTGTTTATAATGGAAAAAAACGTTATGCGATTTCGCGAGGTCCAGTTGTTTTGGCACTTGAGAAGATTATGGCCGAAAACATTCAACCCTGTGAAGTAATTCCGGAATTAAACTCGTTGGACCAAGCCTTTTCTAAAGGATGGGCAAAAAGGGGGACACAAAATGCTGTCATTATAAAGGGAAAGAAAATATCATCTGAAAGCAAAAAATCTTCCAGCACGATTGATCTTGTGTTCAAGCCCTATTGTCAAGCCGGTATGGATCATGAGGTTATCAATATTTGGTTACCGTCGCCAATCCAGAAAAAGGACCCCATTGCAAAAAAAAAATATAAAACGGGTGTTGGAGGTACCGGTGCAAAGATTGCACTTCTACCGCCCCGGCAGGATGGCCCCGGCTTTGCCTATTTAAAAGAGAATAACCTGATGGGTAAGACCAGAGTTATCACTGAGACGGAACTTATTGACAAGAAGGCCTTTAATGCTGAAAAATATCCTGTGGCGATCTATATGGCGGGTGAACGTTATGTCACGACTGTTAAAAAGAAAGGTGATGGAGCAAAGGCCATTCTTAACTATCTTAAGCAGGGAGGAATGATCGTTTTCCTTCCATATGAACCCTGGCCTATGTATCATGGGTTGGAAGACGGAGAAGAGACCGAGGATCAGGATATTATGTTTAATAAGCTTAATAACCTTGAGGTTAGTTTAATAGGAGTTGAAGAGCCGTCTGAATCATTGAAAATAGAGTTTAATAATGAGCAGAATATCATTAAGGGTTTGCCGGGGAATATGAAGCTTCCTACGGATGGGGACCTCAGGATGAGGGCTATTGATCCTGACAGTATTTCGGAGAATGCTGAGTTAACCCCTATCCTTTCGATCGAGGAATATGGTGATATTATGGGCTATATTGAGTATACAGATGGGATCTATAAAGGCGGGAAGATCCTCTATATCTGGTCCAGGCTGCTTGACCAGGATTATAGTGATAAAATACTGGATAAAGTGTTTGAATTTATTGACAAGAAGGTAGAGTAAAAAAGGTACCTTTTGTTGCTTTTATCTGTCTTTCCACAGTCTGAAATTCGAATATCCACGAATTACGTCTCTGGATCAATTCATTTTCCATATTGAGCTTTAATTTTCCCGTAAATTTAAGCGGTCCAGTCTCTTGCTGGCCGGCTTCGCAGTTGATTAGCCGCGTCATCTTTGATAAATGACCGTGTATTATTATTCCATTTAAGTTTTCGTCCCAGAGCAATCGCAATAAGACCCATGTGTAAAGTATAACCCATCTTCTACACTTGCGTTTTGAGGAGTTGGAATTTTCTGCGATATTGGCCTGATATAGAGGAAAATGCTCGGAGAGAGCTAAAAACATAGTGTCACGTTTTTTTGCTTTTAACCATATTATTATTGACACAAGCCACTTCCGGACGATAATGCATAGTGGTATAGGAGATACGCTATGTTTGTACGAGCACAAAGAAGCGGCAAGCGAACTTATCTTTTAGTAGTAGAGAACGAGTGGGC
>QNBT01000205.1 GCA_003644205.1 Planctomycetota bacterium
GGTGGCAATGAACGGCAATCTCATCAGAAATGTCTCGGAAGCCCAGTTGAGAAGACACCTTACAACCGCCGTTGTTGAAACCACGCCGCTTGTGGAACGAATGCAGGAAACTCCAAAAGCCAGACCTTCAAAAAAAGGGACGAAGACCATATGAGCTTGACAGGGGTCGTAAGATGATTGATAAGATGAAAAGGATTGGGGTTGTCATCTTTCTGACGTTGCTTATTTGGGCCTGGGCCTACCTGTCTCTCGAGGAAGAATTCAACCACACTGCCACGCTCACCGTTTCCCAGACAAGCCCGGACCTTTTTGTCAGCCTTAGTATAGATACCCCTGTTACCATGGAACTGGGACTCAAAGGCTCAGCCGCGAAGGTAGCCGAATCAAAAAGAAAGCTGAATGCCCAGGATACCGACCCGGAAAAAGAAAGGCTTGATTTCTACTACGACGCCGTAACTGAAAAACAAGCCGAACCCGGCACACATACCCTGGAGGTGCTCCCGTTTCTCAACAGAAGCACCAAAATGAAGAATCTCGGACTTACTGTTGAGTCCTGCAAAATTGATGGACGTGAAGTCGCAACCATTGGGGTAACAGTCGAAAAGCTGGTAGAGAAGTGGTTGACCGTTCAATGTTTTGACGAAACAGGCGCGATTTTGGAGCACGAGACCATAGACCCGGCCCGGGTGCAAATGTTCGTCCGTCAGGACTACAACTCCGGAGCGAAGGTCACATTGACCGAGCAGCAGATTAAAAAGGCTCGCGAATATTCCGTCTATCTGCCACCTTATGTTGAATTGGCCCCCGGAACTCAAAGGTTTGCCCCCACACGTGTCACAATCAAACTACTCCCTGCCGAAGTATCACTGCAGGACCGTCCGCTGCAACCGACTATTGGGTATATTTTCAGCAAGAACCTCCAGGGTAAATACAGCATCGAATTGCTTAATGAAAATGAGTTGACCGAGACCACGCAGTTCAGGGCCACTGACGCAGCATGGGCTGTGTACAAAGACAAAACACCGTATCAGATCCTGGTGGAAGTCAGGGATTCGGACGAAGCTGCTAAGGGAGGAGAAAGAGAGGTCGTTTACAATTTCCCGGTTGAGTTTGTTGAGAAAGGCGAGATTAAACTCAACGAGCCTCGCCGTAAGGCGAAGTTCAGGCTTGTACCTGCCGGTCCTCAACAGGGTCCGTCCGGCACCCTTTGACCGAGACAATAACAGCCTCGATAATCATCCACGCAGCCAACAGAAATATCCCCGCTGCGATTGCCACCAGCAGCCACTTGGCCCACTCCTGCGGATTGTCTAAGGCATCTCGAACAAACTTTATCTCGTTTGCAATCATCGCCGAGGTGGTAATTGTCAGCATCGCAAGGCACGGTACCGCGGCAATCAAAAACCGCAAGCCGCCTTTGCGTTTCAGATAAAGCGTAATTACCAACAGAGCCAACGACGCAAGAAGTTGATTTGCGCTTCCGAACAGAGGCCACAGTATCATAGCGCCTTTGCCGTCCGCTCCTGTTGCAAACGCCAACCCTGCCGCTGTAACCACCGCAAATGTAGTTGCCGCCCACCTGTTGGGCAGATACGGGATTTTCAAGTCGTTTGCCAGCTCGCTTACCACATACCGCTGGATTCTGACCGAGGTGTCGAGGGTCGTTCCGGCAAACGAAGCGATGAATACTCCCATCAGTGTTACTCCGACTATCTGAGGCAGTCCCAGCGTCCCCATCATGTTGGCTGCGCCGATTACCACCGGAGCAATTTTGTCGCTTAGCCCTTTGGCACCTATCCATGTGCCGTATTGGTGCTGCCAGGCAGCTTGGCCGGTAAGGATTGTGCCGTCGCCAAGCTCTAAGGCCATCCCTAAGCCGGCCCCTACGCAAATGATAATAAGTACCGCCAAAGCCCCCTCCAGCAACATTGACCCATAGCCGACGAACAGACTATCCGGCTCTTTGGCGACCTGCTTTGCCGTTGTGCCGCTTGCCACAAGACAGTGGAAGCCACTTGTCGCACCACAGGCGATTATTACGAACATGAACGGCCACATAGGCGGAGTATTGGGAGGCACTAAAGTATTAACGGCCGGCGCCACCAGGGGCAGCTTGCCGGATAACGATGCGACAGTTACTCCGCCTGCAAGAAGTGCCATGGCGATAAAAAGCTGCCAGGCGTTGATATAGTCTCGCGGTTGCAGCAGGGTCGTTACCGGCAGCGTCGAGGCGACCCAGGCATAAATCAGCAATATTATGACCCACAGTCCGGTGCTGGGTATGCCGAAGGCTGAGCCGAGTTTGATGGGCAGCCAACCGCCTATCGCGATACACAAATACATCCCTGCTACCGCAACAGCGGTTGCAATTAGTACATTGGCGCCTCTTTTGTAAACGGCAAAGCCCAGACCGATGGCTATCGGAATCTGCAGCCAGACGGCGATAACAGAGCTGGGAAATCCGGTAAAGACCGCTGCAATCACAACACCGAAAACCGCAATAACAAGAAGCAGGCTCAAAAAAACAATACCGAAGAATATGAATCGAACCCGAACGTTGATATACTTTGCAGCCGCTTCTGAGATGCTCTTACCTTCGTTGCGCATCGATACCACAAGCGCCCCGAAATCATGCACCGCACCCATAAAGATACTGCCCAAAACAACCCACAATATAGCGGGCAGCCACCCCCAGATGATACCAATGGCGGGGCCCACAATCGGCCCGGTGCCGGCAATGGATGTGAAATGATGCCCGAAGATAATCCCCTTCCGCGTGGGTACATAATCAACGCCGTCTTCAAGCTCCCTGCTCGGTGCCGTAGCAGTAATATCGAGCTTGAATATCTTCCTCGCCAAAAACCGGCCATAAGTGTGGTAGGCAATGATAAAGCCGACACCACAAACAATCATCAGCAATAATGTATTCATTTGACTTCTCCAAATAATACCTGATACTACCTGTTTTCGCAGTAAAACGCAAGTGTTTGAAACGCTACCTTCTTGCACGCAAAAGCAGGCGGATAGGTACTTCCTCGATGCCGAGAAGTTCACGCAGCTTATTGGCGCAGAATCGCTGGAAGTTGTCATCAAAAAGCTGGGGCCGATTGACGAACAGCAGCAAAGTAACGGGGCCGGTCGCCACCTGGGTGGCATAGTAAATTTTCGGAATGCCGCCCTTTGAGCCGCCCACCTTCTGAGCAGAGATTTGCTCGATTGCCTTGTTGAGCATCGGTGTCGGTATCTTTGCAGTAGCCTGTTTGAAAAGCTCAGCAGCTAAATCGAGCACGCTTTGAATATTCCTACCCTCGGTAGCGGTTGTAAAGGCGATAGGCGCGTAGCTCAGGCCGGGCAGCATTTTGTTAAGATACTCGGCATAATCATCGCCATCGGCAAAATCCTTTGCCAGGTCCCACTTGTTCATAACCAAGATGCACGGCTTAAACTGTTCAACGATAAAGTTGGCCAGTTTTTTATCCACCTGTGAAACCTTCAGTGTTGCGTCAATCAGAAACAGCACTACATCCGACCGTTTGATGCTGCGCGTAACTCGGGTATAGCTGTAAAACTCGATGTTGCCCGACATCTTGCTCTTTTTTCGTATGCCCGCGGTGTCTATCGCCACGAACTGCCTGCCGTCCTTCTCAAAGCGGACATCTACCGCATCGCGCGTGGTTCCCGGCACTTCGCTGACTATCACCCTGTCCTGTCCGACGATAGCATTTATGAAGGTGCTTTTTCCCGCGTTTCGCTTACCCACAATCACAATCTTCATCACTTCCTTTTCGGGCGCCTCCGCCGGCAGGTGCTCCAGGGCACCGATAATCTGTTCGGCCAGGACCGCCTTATTAAGATTATTCGTTACCGATATGCAAATCGGCTCACCGAAGCCGAGCTTGATAAACTCGGCGGAATCCGGGAAATATGTGGCGCTGTCCGCCTTATTTGCTACGCAAATCGTTCTGAGGTTGTTCTTGCGAAGAAGCTCGGCAATCCTGGCATCAAGCGGCATCAGGCCGTCACGAATATCCACGACAAACAGCACCAAATCCGCCGTGGCGATTCCCTGGTGAATCTGGTTTTCGATATGTTCGCTCAGTGCATCGCTGTCAACGATGCCGTATCCGCCCGTATCGATAAGCTCAAAGAAGCGCTCGTTGTGTTCTACAATCGCACTGACCCTGTCACGCGTAACCCCCGCAGTCGGCTCAACTATGCTTATCATCTCGCCGGCAAGGGCGTTGAGCAGACTGCTTTTGCCCACGTTCGGTCGGCCTATTATTGCTACTGTCGGCAGTGCCATTACTTAACCTTAGTCATTCGAGAATATGCGATATTCCGCATATTCTAACAAAATGGCACACGTTTTTGAAGCACCAAGTTGGTCGTTAACACTTAAAGAATATTTAGCCGCGGGTTTTACCCGCGGTTTTGATTATGTTATAATAATTACGAACAGTGTCAGAGCAGGAGTATGAAATGAACAATCTGTTTCAAATAAAGAAAGGAAAGCATACCGCAAGGTCATTTCTTACTACTTTATGTTTGGTTTTGTCGGCGGCCGGTTGTAGTGCCGGCCAAATCCGGATAGATACGGATTCAGGAGAAGTCGAGTACTATGCCGTTCTTATGGCTGGTCAAAAGATCGGCCATGCCGTCCATGTTCGAAGTGTCGAGTCGGGTCTCGTTAAGACTACTGAAATGCTCAGCATGGTGATAGGCCGTGGTGCCGTATCTGTTCCGATAAGTACAGTAGAGACGAGTATTGAGACAACCAACGGCAAACCGGTTGGATTTGAGTACGCAGAAGACTTAGGCGGTATGGGAGGCAAGAAGATGACGGGCACCCTCAA
>QNBT01000206.1 GCA_003644205.1 Planctomycetota bacterium
CTTTGGGATGCTTGTCTTTGTTCTGCGTGACCTTTTTGCACTGCTGGCGGCGGCGATATTCTTTATCGGGGGCTTTTCATCTATCGGTTATGCGATAAAGTTATTCATGGCGGCGCACCGAATAAAAAGGGCCGGTTCAAGTCCCGACGGTGTGTACCGTGAAAACGTGAACATCCGGGTCGATGAATTCGGCGACATGTAAATGCAAGGCTAATATTTGCAAACTTTGTATTCCGTTATTAGTTGCTGTTTATTCTCACGGGCCTTTCAAAGTGCATCAGAATTCCTTTTTGCGAAGTCAAAACTTCCGGGATAAACTCTACACTTGTCTTGAATGATATCAGCAGGCTCGTTTCTGAGTTTACCACCTGACAATACTTTCCAACCACAAATTGCAACGCCATCTTGTGTGAAGAGCCCGACGGTGTCACCTTCTTTGGAATCGTTCGCTATATCTCTCGCCTTGGAAACAGCTTCATCCTGATCTTTCATGTTTTCGAGTGGTATGTGAAACTCCAAATCTCGAATAGCATCACGTTGGCATACAAGAAAGTCCATCTTTTCTTCCTTAACTCATTTACTTAAATATCCAAAAAGTTCTTTAGAGCATGTAGGGTGCGATGTTTCACACCACTTCCAACTCATAGGTCACTATCGGTTTGTCGAGGTTTTGTTGGCCAGGTTTCGACGGAACGATGATATCAGGGGGAAGCGTTATCAAGTTCGCTGGATTGAAATGTCAGAAAACTGGTCTCAATAACTGATCAATTTCATTTATAAATGCTTTAACTTCTTGGATGAGATCATGGACCTCTTTTTCACTAATATTAACTTTGTTTCCTTCTTTAGTTCTACCATTTCGATGGACAAGGTCATGCCTAGCTCTGACTGCCTTAACAAGCTTGGATATATCTGGAAGGCGGATTTCAAAAACACTCTCATAGAGGCGCTTCACTTGTGACAGATTATGCCACATCAATGACGATAAGTGTTCACGCAATTCTTCAGAAATATTCTCCATGCGTTCATAAATATTTGACAGGGCAAGTTTTCTTTTCTTAAACTCTGATGATGTGTGAACAAATCTACGCATTAGTTTTTCATTTCCGACGACCTGATTCGAAAAAGTGTCGGAAAGATACGCTTCAAGGCATGTTATTGCATTTATATAAAGAAGCCTATATATGTAAGGTTTGAGATGATGTTCAGGTATATCAATATCGAGTAAACAAGATATATTTTTGAGAGCATCTTTTGCAGTTGCATTAGTGTCTGTATTCGATTGGATAGCGTCAACATAGTAATCATCAGGAGTTTGATCATCAGGCTTTCCAGACCACTCAAAAGCTTGGTCACTCAATTCTTTAGACAATTCCATGATTAAGCCATTTGGGACTATGCCAGAAAACTTTGATTCTAATTCCTCGAGAGGGTCATATGGACCTCCCCATATGTATATATATCCTCCTTCTTCTGAGTCGTAAGGTAGGCACTCGACGGGGTTTTCGTAATTATTAAGAAACCATTCCCTCATGAAATCTTTCTGGATTTCAGGGGCCATTTTTAATAGAGCCTCTTCAGTAATGCCCTCAGAATCCTTTGGATAAGAATAAGTCATCGCTTATTTCCTTCGTTCTAACGATAAGCTGAAAAGCGAGCGCTGCAGTGATCCCCTTCAAGACGAATGTCCTATGAAATTATTGGTTTGTGATGTTTTTTGTAACCTGCTCAATTATATGCTTGGCGTGAGATGTAATATCAAAGCTGACGTTTAATACTTTGTTGCAATGTGGACAAGAAAATAATGCAGATTTCCAGCGTGTACCGAATGTTTCGACTGAATCTACTAACTCCACCTTGGCACTGGAGACAATGTTTTCACAATGCGGACATACACTATCCATAACAAATCTCCTTACTATAAATTTGGGAGCTAACTACAGAATGAAAGTATGTATCCTTACTTCAATCACAGAGAACATTATAACACACAACACATTTCGTTATAGATACTTTACCCGATCACCTGAAGTTATCGGGCCGAATGTGTGTTGGATCAACCGGTCGATTCCCGGTTTTGCTATTCGAAAACACCAGTTTTTCACCCGACCTAACTCCCATAATTATACCCCTTTTTTATCACTTTAACCTATTCTATATATCGACATACTTGAAGGCCACTTTTACGAATTTCGAACACAATAAGTATTATTCTGAAATGGGAAATATGTAGTGGATTAGAAGAGGAGCCTAATTGTCAAAGGGATTTCAGCTTTCGCTGGAATGACAAGGGGGCGCGGAATCGCTTCGCGACGCTTTTGCACGGCCAAACCCTTCGGCTACGCTCAGGGCAGGCAAGTTTGACCGTGGCACCCGATGGAGGGTGGAAAAGGTTCGTGACCCCATAATTTTGCGGTGGGGTGTTTGTATATCTTTGTTGACATGTCCGGGGAGGTGGTATAAACTGGCATAATGGTTTTATATTCAATGTTATGAAGGAATGTTTGGAGAGCCAGTAGATGGACCCATCAATTTTCAAGGCATACGATATCAGAGGTCTTTATCCGGAGCAGTTGGATGAGGAGGGGGCGTGGAAGATCGGTCTTGCAACGGCCAAGTTTCTTCGGTCGCTGCTTCGGGGGTATGAACGGGGCCAGGCGAACGCGCAGTCGCTGTGCGTGAGTCGGGATATGCGAACGCACAGCGCGCCTCTGTCAAGGGCGCTGATTGAGGGTATGAACGCCAGCGGTGCGAATGTAATCGATATCGGGATGATAGATACACCGCAGATGTATTTTGCCATCAACCACTTAGGCACCTGCGGTGGTGTTCAGGTAACGGCTTCGCACAACGGGCCGGAGTATAACGGATTCAAGATTTCAGGGATTGGTGCAAAACCCGTTGGCGCCGATACGGGTTTGAAGGAGATCAAGCATATAGCTACGGCGCTGCTTCATACCAAGGCCAAGCTTACCGGCTCGGTGGAGAAATACGACCTGACCGAAGAATATAAGAATCATGTTCTGAAGTTCCTTGAGCCCGACCTGCGGAGGATAAAGATTGTCATCGATGCATCCAACGGTATGGCAGGGCGGGTGGTTCCGGCGATTTTTGAGGACCTGCCGATTCAGATTACGGGGGTGAACTTCAAGCATGACGGCACCTTCAAGCATCCGCCTGACCCACTTGTCGAGGCGAATCTTGCGGAACTGAAGAAAGTCGTGTGTAAAAAGGGTGCGGATGTAGGAGTATGCTTCGACGGTGACGCCGACCGGATGATGGTGGTGGACGAGCAGGGGACGAATGTTAGTTGTGATATAATCACGGCCCTTTTGGTACCGTATTTTCTCGAAAAGCATCCCGGCTCGACGATTGTATATGACCTTAGAAGCAGCCACGTTGTCCAGGAGGAAATCATAAAGTATGGTGGTATTCCACGGAGAGAGCGGGTGGGGCACGCGTTTATGAAAAAGACTCTTCGTGACAGCCATGCGATATTCGGGGGTGAACTATCCGGCCATTTCTATTATCGTGATAATTTCTATGCGGACTCGGGGATGATTACGTTAGTGCACCTGCTGAATGTGTTGAGCCAGAGTGCCGAATCGCTGAGCGAGCTTGTGGAGCCGCTTCGAAGGTACAGCGCAAGCGGCGAGATAAATTTTGAAGTGGATGATAAAGAAGAAACGATGAAGGGCCTTGCGAGGAAGTACGGCGAGGGTCAATATGACGACCTTGACGGTTTGACCATACAGTTTAAGGACTGGTGGTTTAACGTGCGGCCGAGTAATACCGAGCCGCTATTGAGGCTGAACGTTGAAGCAAAGGACCCGGAACTGCTCGACGAGAAGTTGGCGGAATTGGAGGAGTTTCTGGGTGAGCCTGTGGATCATTAACGGATTAATGCAAATATTTTATTGAAAGGAAGAAGATGAATTGTGTTGGGCCTGATGTTGCGCCGGTATTTGCGGTAGTTTTTAGCCTTGTTATGGTATTCGTCTGCTTGCTGTTTTTTGCTCTGACGATAGTTATATGGTGCAAGATTTTCTCAAAGGCAGGCTATAGTTGGGCGCTTGGGCTTTTGATGTTAGTGCCGATAGCAAATCTGGTGATGATGTTAGTGCTGGCTTTTTCCGACTGGCCGGTTCATAGAGAGCTTCGCTCGCTTAAGCAACAGGGAGCGCCTCCCGGCTGATTTTGGATAGTGCTTTTGGGATGTGTTGTGAGCCAGGGGGATCTATGTCAGGAAAGGGTTTGTTCTTTTTTCGTTTGCTATTGTTGTAGCGGGGCCGTGGCCGGAATAGACCCTTGTTTCATCCGGCAGGGTGAGGAGTTTTGTCTTAATGGCGGTGATGAGCTGGTTAAAATCGCCGCCGGGAAAATCGGTCCTGCCGACAGAGCCTGCAAAGAGTGCATCGCCGACAAAGACCACACCTTCGGATTTTGAATAGAGGGAGACGCCGCCGGGTGTATGGCCGGGTGTGTGCAGGATTTGAAATTCCACCCCGGCAAAGGTCTGCGGGCCTTCTGCGTCGATGATTATGTCAGCGGGTGAAGTCTTAAACGGGACGCCGGATAGAGCAGATAGATTCAGCTTGCCGTCTTCAAACATTGCGGCATCGGCTTTGTGGATTGCGACTTTTATGTCGGGCCAGTTTTTGCGAAGAAGGGCAAGGCCATCGATGTGGTCGATATGGCCGTGTGTGAAAACGGCTGCGACGGGATTGAGGTTGTTTTTCTTCAGATATTCTATGAGTGGTTCGGATTGGAGACCGGTGTCTATAATCAGACAATCAGTAGCCGAGGCATCAGCCGTCAGACAATAGCTATTGGTCTGGTAATCACC
>QNBT01000207.1 GCA_003644205.1 Planctomycetota bacterium
ACGGCAGAACGGCTCCGGGAGCCTCTCGGAGCCGTTTTCTTACCTGCTGTTAGCCCTAACGCGATAAACGCTTTTTCCCCGATAGTATTTCATCCCCAAACTTTGGGACGATACCAAAATTTTGAAAAATCGAACTTTTTTTTCAACACCCCACAAATCCGGTGAACCGGCATCGGCGCTTGGGCGTATTGATAAATGAAAGCAATAATAAGAGAGCTTAAAAAGTAAAGACTGAAATCATTCTTTCTCCTTAAGAACGCCAGGTGGCCGTGCCAACAACAAAAAGCAGCGCTGTGGGAAACGGCGCTGCTTTTCGTCTTTGTTTCGGGCTGTTATCACAAATAATAATATAAATCATAATATGAGCCGGCAAATTTATATGTTAGAATACATAGCGAACTTGACTGCCCAGCCGAACGTAATAATGAGTGAAGAATCGAAGGGTATTATTGACAAGTAGATATTGAAAAGTTTTTGCCTCCTCCTCCTTTTCTAAAGGTCAGATGTGCCCCAAAAGGGGTAACGAAGTGGCGCTGCTTCCTGTGGCGCCACTTTCTTTGCGCAGATAGCTTTCCAGATTATTAAGATATGCTCTCTATCAACTGGTCGAGAACGTTTCTGGCCTTTTCGAGTCTGTTACCCGCCGGGCCGTTCCATTTGACCTGTGCATTTCGCTTGACAAAGTCCTCAATCCTTCTGCAGGCAAGTATCACAGTTGCATGGTTCTTATTACCCATCAGTTTGCCTATTTCGGGATAGGACATCTTGGTGTACTTTCGGGCCAGGTACATGGTGAACGCACGCGCAAGGCTGACGGTCCTGTCCTTCTTGGAGGAGTGGACGTCAGCAGGAGTAACTCCAAAGAAAGTCGCCACTGCAGATTCGATATCGGAGGCGTGTACGATGGGGTCGGTTCTGGAGATATGGTCGGCGAGCACTTCGGCGGCCATACCCAATGAAATCTTCTCATTACTCAGCGAGGCAAACGCAATGACCTTAAGCAGAGCACCCTCTAATTCCCTGACATTGGTGTGCATCTTCTCGGCAATATACCGAATCACGGACTTCGGAATGATTTTCTTCATCGTCGCTGCGCGTTGGGCGCAGATCTTGCACCGCGTCTCAAAATCCGGCGGGTCGATCTTTACCACCATTCCAGAGACGAACCTGTTAACAAGTTTCTCACAAAGATTGCCTATCATCTTCGGGTGCGCATCGGATGCCAGAATTAACTGTTTGCCTGCCAAATCAAGTGTATTGAATGTATGCAGGAATTCCTCCTGCATTGCTTTTTTGCTGGCCAAGAAGTGGATATCATCGATTGCCAACACGTCCGTTTGTCGGAATCTGGTCCGAAAAGCATCCAGCTTTTGTGTCTTCAAGGCCAGCACGTATTGATTAGCAAAGTCCTCCGCTGAGACGTATAGCCATTTGGCCCGGGGTCGGCCCTTCCACACTGCATTACATATCCCTTGCAGCAGATGTGTTTTGCCTACCCCATATCCTCCGTGATAAAACAACGGGTTAAAAGGACTTTGCTGGGCATCGACCACTGTCTTTGCCGCATTGAAGGCCAACTGGTTCTTTGGGCCGACAACGAAGCTGTCGAGCGTCAACTTCAACGGCGCCCGGCGTGGTCGAGAGCCAACTTCTTTTACTCTGCTTCGGGTGGTTTTGTTGTGCGCCCTTTGCACATGTTGGGCCTGGCAGTCAAGCTGGGACGACCTTTGGCTGCCTGAAAGCTCAGGCTCGATGCCGAAGATTATCCTCTTGTCGCTGCCGGTAACTTCCCGGACTGCCCGAGCGATATCGTCTAAAAAGTGGTTCTCTATCCAACTGGCGATAAAGTGGTTGGGCACTCCCACCCTCAGATAATCATCAGCAAGACTGAGCCTGGTGGAATTTCTGAACCAGACCCGGTGCTTCTGCTGCCCGATTTTCTCTGCTATCGCCTTATTTATCGCACTTATTTCTTCCGTGAGCGTGGCCTGCATTTCGAGTCTCCCAGCCTTTCAATCAGAACCCAGAACAAAAAATTAATTCGATCCGTCAATATGATTACGTAGGCAACAACCTTAATCGAAATATATTGCGCCTTTTCAAACAGTTCAATAGCTTTTTAGAGAAATTCTTTTCCACACTAAAAAGCTCCAGCCGAATACCATAGTTGCGCGCCAATTTTTTTTTTTTTTAACATGATTTACACAACGTAAACAGGCTTTGTGGAAAACCTGTGGATTGTAGTTCCAATTTTGTTCGTGACCCGTTTTGTTTGCCACAGAGTCCACAAATCTTAAAAATGTACCGGACAGTTTAATTTCCGAACCATTGACTATCGTTCTGTAAATTGTATAAAGAAGCCATGTCAAGAGCTTTCAATTCATATCTTTCGCGGCGATTGGCGATAATACTATCGCTGTGTGTAATTACGCCGGCCGGGTTTGCGTGCAAGTTTTACGCCGGGCCGGGCGGGGGGTGGTTCAATGACTACGGCGGAGGCGTGGCATACGAGATATTCTGGTGCCTCGTAGTGTTTTTCTTTTGGCCTGAAAAGAAAGCCGCCGTGAAAATCGCAGTGTGGGTCTTTATAGTAACATGCCTGCTGGAAACGCTGCAGCTCTGGCATCCGCCTTTTTTGCGGCAAATCCGCTCGACATTTCCGGGTAAGGCTCTGTTAGGTACCACGTTTGCCTGGTGGGACTTCCCACATTACGTCATAGGCACCTTTCTCGGCTGGTTGTGGATGAGGGCCCTGGGGCGGAACCATGATTAAAATAAAAGATGGTGTTGTTATTTCCGAGGATGAATTAGTCTTTAGGGCCTCGCGCAGCCGCGGTCCGGGCGGTCAGAATGTGAACAAGGTCAGCACACGGATTACGCTCTTTTTCGACGTGGTTAACTGCCGGAGTTTTTCCGAGAGCCGGAAGAGGCGAATACTGAAGAAGCTGGCGACCCGGGCCGACAAAAACGGCGTCCTGCGAGTCGTCTCACAACGCCACCGGACACAGAGGGCAAACCGCACCGCCGCCACAGAACGGCTGATTGAGCTATTGGCCGGTGCCCTTGCGAAAAGGCCGGTCCGAAAGAAAACGAAGGTCCCTGCCTCTGCCGTCCAGCGGCGATTGGACGAGAAAAAGCGGCGCAGCGGCCTGAAACAGCAGAGGATGGCAAAAAAAGGCTTTGGCATTGACTACGAGCTGTGATATAATAGCTTTGTTCGAAATACCTATTTTTCAGGAGATAAGCAAATGTGCGAAAATTGTGGTTGCGGCGGCGAGAAGAGTTTTAACGATAAAGTCGCCGAGGTAATAGACTCCATTCGTCCGATGCTCCAAAATGACGGCGGCGACATCGAACTTGTCGGCATTGATGAAGAGAATAACGTTAAGGTCCGGCTTCAGGGCGCCTGCCGGGGGTGCCCGGGTGCGGCGATGACGCTGAAGATGGGGGTCGAACGGCTCCTGAAGGAAAGGGTGCCCGAGGTTAAAGAAGTAATCGCCGTGGATTAACTCGTGGCTCGTGAAGCGTATTGCGTATTGTGTGATGCTTGAAGTATTCGTCCGTTGCACAAGGCTACGGAGGACAGAGGACGCAAATCAGAGAACAGAGGACAGAAGCTCGAAATCGAAGATCCGGCGAAGTGTTAGCACAGACGAGACCAAAAATGTACCGGACACCTTTAATTCTGCCCTTTAATTCTGCCGGAGTGTTTTTTTAAGGCAGTCGGGTATTGGGTTTTACCGCGTTTTCCGGGCGCCGATTTCCCTCTCCGTAAACCAGCATGTCTTCGTATTTTTCAAAAGTTATGAATGACTCGTCGATTTTTCCGTCAGCGTTTAGCACTTTTTTAATATCCAGCTTGAGATATTTCGCCATAAAAGGGTACATCGCCATCCGTTTCGACACCCCATAGTCATGCCCCTCGTCGGCAAGGTGAACATTTTCAACTTTACTTTCCCCCTTCCTGCCATACATAGAGTAAACATATTTAACATACCCAAACCCAATCTCCGGAAAATGCTGTGTCCAGTCCTTCCCGTCAGATATGATCAATTGTGGACGCGGCGCAGCCAGCGCCGCAATCTCCACATTGTTAGTTTTATGATTCGCGCTCCAGTGAATCGGCATACCGCTCTCACACACACACCCGCCAAAAAAATAACTCGAAACCATCACAACAGGCACCGAAACCTTAACCCTCTCATCAATCGCAGCCAAAAAAAACGTCTGACTCCCACCCCCCGAAGCCCCCGTCATACCAACACGCTTCTTATCCACACCAGGCAAACTCAACATAAAATCCAGAGAGCGGATACTGTTCCAAACCTGAAGACGGGAAACCTCCGGCACTTTTTTATGCTCCCACCCAGCCTCTTTCCAGTCTCCATACCCAACCATATCATAAAGAAAAACCGCCGCCCCCATCTTAGCAAGCACCGCACAACGCGCCTGCTTGTCTTCCTTAAACCGCCCGCCGTGGCCATGCGGACAAAGAATTACTGCCAGCGAACCTTTATAATCCGTAGGCCGATAGAGCGAACCGGTAACATAAAAACCAGGACTGCTCTCAAAAGCAACACTCTCGACCATATACCCGTCATAAACCCGCTTATCGGTCAATCTGGCATTCAGTGGCGTTTTCTCAGGCAGCGAATCAAACCTCCAACCTTTTTTGATCCCGGAAAGAACCTGCTTTTTACGTTTTTCCCAGCCCTTAAGATCATCAAAAGTTTTCTTAAACTCAGCAAGTTCCTTCGCCCCTTTTTCAGGACTTTGAGCCCGACCAACACGAAGCCGAACCTCACCAAATGCAGCGCAACCAAAAACCAAAACCAAA
>QNBT01000208.1 GCA_003644205.1 Planctomycetota bacterium
ATTCCGTTGACAGCACCATCGGCCATTACGCTGCATATCTCAACAAATGGTCAGCTCGTTCTTACAATCAGATGGTTTTGGAGGTCCCCAACTTCGTCATTTCCCAAAACACCCATCAGGTCTCACAGAAGGACATCTTCAGCATCCTTGACAACACAGAATGCGACCTTGCATATTTCGACCCTCCATACGGGTCCAATAATAAAAAGATGCCGCCCTCCCGCATAAGATATGCAGCCTATTACCACGTATGGACGACTATTTGTCTGAATGACAGGCCGCGACTGTTTGGTAAAGCGGGAAGGAGGGCCGATAGCTCGGATAAAATTGCCGCCTCGGTCTTTGAAGAGTTTCGTCGTAATCCGAAGACAGGCAGGTTCATCGTAGTAGAGGCAATAGAATGTCTTTTGAAGAACACCCGTGCACAACACATAATCCTGTCATACAGCTCCGGCGGCAGAGCCACCGCGGATGAGTTGAATGAAGCGATTCAAAAATGTGGGAAGGTGAAGGAAGTAATTGAAATTGATTACAGGAAAAATGTTATGGCTGATATGCGATGGACCTCCGAGTGGGTGGCCGATGCCGAGACGCCCAATATCGAATTCCTCTTCCTCATAGAAAAGGATTAGGCCCAGCGAAGTGCTTTCTACTTTCGCTTTTTTCTTCCTGCTTTTGTCTTGACCGCGCGGCCCTTATTAGGGTACATTCTTGACATGACTGGCGAATAGCCGAACATGTAGGGTATGCCGTGCATACCAATACCTGTTATAGGAATATCTATATGGCGAACAACCGAATTAAAGTCGGCCTTGTGGGATTTGGCACCGTGGGCACCGGCGTTGCGAAACTGCTCCTCGAAGATGCCGATTCTATCGAAGCGAGAACCGGTCTGCGAATCGAGCTTGCAACCGTTGTCGATATCGACACGACCTCGCCCCGGCCGGTCGAACTGCCCGATGGCTTACTCACCGATGACCTGAATAAACTGCTTGGCGATGACTCAATACAGATCGGCGTTGAGCTTGTCGGCGGAACCGGCGTTGCAAAGGATATTCAACTGAAGATGCTCGCAGCGGGCAAAGATGTCGTTACCGCCAATAAGGCCCTTCTGGCTGAGGGCGGGAGTGAGCTTTACGCCGCGGCACGAGCCGCCGGCCGCTGTATCGCCTTTGAGGCGAGCTGCGCCGGGGGAATCCCCATCATCGCGGCTATACGGACCGGCCTTGCGGCCAACCGGATCGAAGCGATTTACGGTATCTTAAACGGGACCTGCAACTACATCCTTTCCAATATGAGTGCCAAAGGCGAGGACTTCCAAGCAGCACTGGCCCAGGCCCAGCAAAGAGGCTACGCCGAAGCCGACCCGACCCTTGACATAAACGGCGCCGACAGCGCACATAAGCTGGCAATACTTGCAACGCTCGGGTTCGGATGCGAGATAAAACTTGACGACATCCTGGTCGAAGGCATTGAGAAAATCAGCATCGACGACGTTCGCTACGGACGCCAGATGGGTTACGTTCTCAAGCTCCTGGCCATTGGCCAAAAAGATTCTGCCGGCAGTGTGTCTTTGCGCGTCCATCCTTCGTTTATTTCTCCCGACAGCCCGCTCGGCCGCGTTGACGGCCCCTTTAACGCTGTCAGTATCCTTGCTCACGCCGTCGGCCAGACAATGTATTACGGCCGCGGGGCAGGAATGATGCCGACCGCAAGCGCAGTTGTCGCCGACATTATTGAAGTAGCCATGGGCAACAGCGCAAAGCTTTTCAACAGCCTGCAAATCCAGCCCAGAGAAAAGGCCGCCTCGCTTATCAGCAGTATCGATAACCTTGTAAGCAGGTTCTACATAAGGCTGATGGCCCGGGACAAACCCGGCGTATTGGCCTGCCACAGTAAAATCTTAGGCGACCACGAGATAAGCATCTCCGGCGCCCTGCAGCGCGAAGGCTCAGGCCCCGACAACACCGTCCCTGTGGTCATCACAACCCATCCGACAAAGCAGAAGAATATGTCGGCTGCACTTGTCGAGCTTGCCAAACTTGACAATGTCGGTGCCGAGCCGGTTTGCATAAGGATAGTCGAGATTCCGGAGGACAAAGTTGACAACTAAATACGTCATAATCATACCCGACGGGGCCGCTGACTATCCACTGGACTGCTTCGATGGCAAGACAATCCTTGAGGTTGCTGATATCCCCAACACCGACAAAATCAGCATCGACGGTAAACAGGGAATCGTTCAGACCGTCCCGCCGGACATGACGCCGGGCAGCGATGTTGCACAGATGAGCCTCTTAGGCTACGACCCGATGCAGTATTATCCGGGCCGGGCGCCTATCGAGGCGGCCGCACAGGGCATCAAACTTGCGCCTGATGAGTGGGTATTTCGATGCAATCTCGTAACGATAGCCGACGGCAAAATGGCCGACCACAGTGCAGGCCACGTCCCAACCGCTGAAGCCGGCAAACTTATCCGCGAACTTGAAGCCGCACTTGGCGACCCGAAAATCCGCTTCTACCCGGGTGTGAGCTATCGCAACCTCTGCGTCATCGCAGGCGAACAATTCGATGTCGAGACCCAGCCGCCGCATGACATAATAGGACGAAAAGTCTCGAAGAATCTCCCTCACGGCAAAAACGCCGAACTCCTCAAAGACATAATGGCCCGTTCACAACAGCTTTTTGAAAACCACGAGGTTAACCGTGTAAGACGCGACCTTGGTGAGAATCCGGTAAGCAGTGTTTGGCTCTGGGGTCAGGGCCAGGCGGCCTGGCTCGAAAGTTTCCATAAGCGATTCGGCCTCAAAGGCGCCGCCATCACCGCCGTTGACCTGGTGAGGGGTCTTGCCGGTCTCATCGGCTTCGATGTAATAGACGTGGAGGGAGCGACCGGGTATTTCGACACTAATTACATTGGAAAGGCTCAAGCCGCAATAAAGGCTCTTGAAGACTATGACCTTGTCTTTGTCCATATTGAAGCACCCGACGAGGCAGGCCACAGTGGAAATGCCGAGCTGAAGAAAAGGGCCGTCGAAAAGATTGATAAACACATAGTCGGGCCGGTACATGAGGCCCTGAAAGAATACGACAGTTGGCGATTGCTCGTTATGCCCGACCATCCAACTCCCGTCGAGACTCGTGCCCATACGGACGACCCCGTTCCTTTTGCGATGGCCGGGAGCGGCGTAACCGGCATCTTACACAGGCCGTTTTCCGAAGGAAACGCCTATCAGTCAGGCTTCAGAGTCGATAACGGCTTTGAGATGATGGAATACTTCCTAAAAGCCTGATCGGACCTCTATCTTTACCATTTCATTTTTCGCCCATTTTTGCATTGACAAGAACTAAATCGGCGATAAAATATAAAGGTGTCGAGAGTAAAAACGGCCCCGGAGCGTTTTTTGGCCTCTCGGCTCAGGAAAAACCTGCTGAGAGTTGATTGAGGAAGAGTATGAAAAAACATATAGTGATTTTGGGTATTCTTTTATTTTGTTTGGTCTTGGCGGTTAGTGGATGCAGATACCCGATAAGGGCGGCGGATTTCACAAGTGACAAGGCTGAGGAGATAGTGTTCCTCGGCGAGGGTGAGGACCTCTCGCCGCTTGATGAAACCGAAGCCCAGCGCCGCGCGAGATGGGAGCGCATCAAGGGTATTGCTTTTAAGCAGATAATGGAAGATTGGGACAACTTTTGGCTCCTGGATAAACCGAGCAAGCTAAGCGACAAATATATCAGGTAAGTCTAACCAAGCAGCCTTGACTCTGTTGGCTTTCTTGGAGGCGCGTATGATGTAGTGTCTGGTCGGGAGCATTCGATTCTATACCCTTAAGAGGGTAAATTCGGCGCGGTGGGCTCGCAACCTGTTGTTACAAAGGCCTTACCCGCGAGCAAACCTGCCGCGACAGTGCCTCGGCCCGTCGAGACGCCTGGTGCGACAGTGCGCTAGCACGGCGGGCGGGAAGATTCAACTGGGAGCGCTACAAAAGGAATTTGATTTTGGATGCAATTCTCGATTACATATACCGAATGAAGCTCAGTGAGCTCGGCGAGGTGTTTTTTGAGCTGCTGCTCATAGGTATCTTCGTTTATATCATCCTTAGTTTTCTTGAAGGCACACGAGGAGAAAGACTTTTCAGGGGGGTTATATTCATTCTGCTTGTCGGCGGTTTGCTCCTTAATCTGGTAGTGAAACGACTCGAGTTGGCAAGGGTTGGCTATCTGTACCAGGGTTTTTGGATTGCAGTTTCAATTATCGCAGTTGTCGCCTTCCAGCCGGAGATTCGAAGGGCCCTGATAAGGATTGGACAGGCCGGTTTTCATTCCAGCTCGGCTCAGCAGTTGTCCAGGAGTGTCGAGGAAATCATAAATGCCGTTACGCAATTAGCGGCGGTTCGTACCGGGGCTATTATCGTTATCGAACAGCAGGTAGGGCTTGGAGAGTTTATCGAAAGCGGCGTTAGAATAGATGCAAAAGTTACCGCCGAGCTTCTCAGAACCATTTTTTGCCCGGGTACGGTTCTTCACGATATGGCTGTCATTATACAGGGCGACAGAATCGTCGCCGCAAGAGTGCAGTTGCCCCTGGCAGAGAGCGGTGCTTTGGAAGGAAGGCAATTAGGCTCAAGGCACCGGGCCGCTATCGGTGTAACTCTAAGCTCCGACGCCACGGTTATTGTAGTCAGCGAGGAAACAGGTATCGTTTCGGTGGCAATGAACGGCAATCTCATCAGAAATGTCTCGGAAGCCCAGTTGAGAAGACACCTTACAACCGCCGTTGTTGAAACCACGCCGCTTGTGGAACGAATGCAGGAAACTCCAAAAGCCAG
>QNBT01000209.1 GCA_003644205.1 Planctomycetota bacterium
CAATGGGCAGAATAGAGGAAGGTCTTCACAAAAGGTTTTTTTTTGGTTTTTGGCGTTTTTCCCAGTTTTCAGTTGCTTCGGGCCGGCGGATGTACAAAGGCGTAAGACCAGCAGGGTCGGCGAAGTCGCCTTCTTTTGCTTTTTTTCGGCAAACCGTATACACCGCGCGGGCGCGGGCGGGCCAGTAAGCCTCGTCCAAAAAATGAACGCCGGGGGCACTGAAGGCATCTTTGTAATATACAAGGCCTTGACCCAGGAGCCATATCGGATTATCAAGTTGGGCGAAACGGCTGACAAAGTCGGATGCGGTCATCAGGCAATCGTTGAGCTTTTTGTTCCAGTTGCCTTCGGCATTTTCATATACTCCGACGTAGAACTGTTTTCGCTTGGCGTCGAGGATGGTGGCCAAGCGCAAAATTTTTATTTTTTTTTCTTTCATATACTCGGATGCGTTTACGGCAAGGATGTCCATCGTATTTGCTGCAACAACTTTAGTGCCGTTTGCAAAGGCCATCATTTTTGCCATCGTAACAGCAATTCGCAGGCCGGTGAAGCTGCCTGGACCGGCGGCGATGTAAATATGGGCCAGGTCTGAAATGGGCCTGCCGATGCGTTTAAGAAGGAACTCAGCAGCGGGAAAAAGCTCGGCGCTGTGGGTCATAATCCCCGAAAATGCGGTTTCTCCGAGGATTTTGTCGCCTTTCCCAACGGCGACAGAGCCTGTTGGGCCGGAGGTTTCAACAGCTAAAGCAAGCTCGCTATTTGCCGGCTGAACCATGATTTTCACCTTCAAATCAGCAGGATTTCCCACCTCCAATACGATTTTGCCAACTATATATCAAAGCAGCTTTATTTACAATATTTGGGTTTGGATAGGCAAAAACAAATTTTCTGCTTGAATAAATGTTGTTTGTATATACACTGATTGCCATATTTTGGTATAAAAGGTAAATTAGCGAATTCAGAAAAATAGTCTTGACTTTTCGAAACTTTTTCGGTTATGCTTTGTAGCTGGAGATATATGGTGGCGCGAGTTTTGGTTTTTATTAGGAGCTTTAAGCTGCGAAATCTGATGATTCTTGCCGGCTTGTGGGGTATATTTTTGGCGTATGGAGGCACTGCGCTTGCCCAGCCGGCCTCTAAACAGGAGGCAATGCGGCAAAGGGTCCAGTGGAATATTGCCATTGCCGAGGACCAGTATCAGCGCGGGCTTTACAAGGAAACCGAACAGACTCTGCTGAAGACGCAGAGTGAATATGACGCATATATGAATTCCCAGGACCGCCGGAAGGTGGACGAGCTTTTGACCCAGGCTCGTCTGGCGCTGACCGAGAGGGAAAAGATTGCCGCCTATCTGCAGGCCAGTGACGAACTGGCGGCGAACAGGCAATATCACGAGGCAAAGTCGCGTCTTGAGGCGATAAAAGATAATCACTTCCTTACCCCGGATGAGCGTAAGCAGGTGGCCGCGGCCATCAAAAAGCTCGAAACCGAATCCGCTTCGCACTCCAGACGGGTTCAGCACCTTTTTGATGAGAGTATCAAACTTTATCGTGCCGGCCAGATTGAGACTGCCCGTGCGGGTTTTGCAGAGGTGGCTATTAGCGGGACGGACGTTGCTTCAAAGGCCCAGGCCGCGGTGGAGATGATAAAGGACAGCGAGCAGTTGACAGCAGTTGAGCGGGACCGGATCGCCGCGAGCATCCAGAATCTAAGCAAAGACGCCACCCCGCACGAAGGCCGGATGCACCAACTTTTCCATAAAAGTGTAAGGCTCTATCAGGCCGGTCAACTTGAGCAGGCCCGTAACGGTTTTGTGGAGGTCATCCTTTCAGGTGTCAAGGTTACCGGGGATACAGCCCCGCAGGATTATGTACGGTTGATTGATAAAGCTCTGATTCAACGGCAGCAAACCGGCGGTTTTGCCCCTGCCGCAGCGGACGAAGACAAAACCGATATGGGTGTGGAAGATGAACTGTTAGGAATCGAACCGGCTGAAGTACCGGCCGAGCCGAGCACCGAACCAGAACAAATCGAGGCCGAACCTGCGCCCGAGGCTAAGGCCCAGGTTACGCCAGAGCCACAGGCTTTGCCCGAGGCCGTGACCCAGCCGGAGCCTCAGCAACCGGCCCCTGCTACCACACCGCCCGAGGCAAAGCCCACAGAGCCTGGATACATCGGGATAATAGAGCAGAAAAGAAGGAGGCAGATAAGCTACACTCAGGCCATTGCCGCCGATGCCGAGGCAAAGGCACAACAATACCTGCTGGCCAATGAGTTCGGCAAGGCCAAGCAGGCCCTTGCCGCGGCGATGTCGGTTGTTAACAAAAACAAGATTCTGCTCGGTGATGACCTCTACAAGCAGTACAGTGAGCGATTGAGCCAACTGGATGAGCAGATAACCAGCTATCAAAATGATTATATCGCCCGGCAGCGGGCCCGGGAGCAGGCAGAGACGGCGCAGCTTCGCAGGAAGATGAGGGAGACGATGGAGGTACAGAGGACGCAGGCGGTGAAGGACTACATGGACCGTGCATACGCTTTCTCAAAGGAACAGCGTTATGAGGAGGCATTGGGGCAGTTGGAACAGTTGCTCGCTGTGGACCCGCTTAACAACCGCGCTCTAATTTACAAAAAGACTCTTGAGGATACGGTCAGATGGCGCAAACAGCTCGAGATTCAAAAGGAGACCGAAAAAGAGGAGTTGGAGCTCCTGATTGAGTCAGGCAGAGAGGGGATACCGTTTGCCAGCAAGTACAAACTGCCGCGGGACTGGAAAGAGCTGACAGCGGGGCGTAAGGAAGACACGCTGGTGGGACTAAGTCCTGTCGATGCGGCTGTTTATGCCCAGCTTGACCGGATAGTTGATATTTCCGAACTCACAGAGAATACATCCTTTGCTGATGCAATTGACATTTTGCGCACCTCAGTTGAACCTTACCTGACCATTGTTGTGATGTGGGGCAATATTAGCGAGAACGCCTTTGTTGAACAGACCACGCCAATCAACATGTCCGGTGAGGGTCTGACCAGCGTTCGTCTGAGGACGGGGCTTGAGCGGCTTCTGCAGGCAGTGGGCGGCACCACGATCGAAGGCTTGCCGCTGTTGGGCTACTCAATCGAAGACGGCATCATCACAATAGCCACGACGGATTCTCTGCCGGCAAACTTCGTGCAGGAGGTCTATGATGTGGGCGAAATAGCAAGTGCCCCGGCGAGGTTCATGGGTGGCGGGGGCGGCGGTGGCTACGGCGGTGGATACGGCGGTGGATACGGCGGCGGCAGATACGGTGGTGGCGGCGAGTACTATGCATACCAATTGAGCTACATTATCCAGGAGACAATCGAGCCGGACAGTTGGTATGAATATGGCGGCCAGGGAGTGATATACCCGTTCGGCGGGACCAGGCTGATTGTGTGGCAGACACCTGCCGTGCATAAAAAGATCAAAGACCTCATAGACAAACTAAGGAAACTTGTCGGCGACCAGGTTGCCATCGAAGCCAGATTTCTGCTCGTCGATGAAAACTTCCTCGAAGATATCGGCCTCGACACTACGATTATCTTCAGTCCGGGCCGAAGGTGGAATAGCGGAGGGTTAATCACCATAGGGCAGGATTCTTTCAGCGCCGTAAAACCTTCTGCTACTAAAATTTCCAGCAGTTTGGGCAGCACTACTTCTGCCGCGCTGTCCATTGGAACCGAACTTTCACCTATTTCTTATAACGGAGGTGCTTTGTTAGACGATCTGACGGTTAATTTTGTACTCAGGGCCACGCAGATGCATGCAAACAGCAGGGTGCTTACGGCGCCAAAAGCCACGGTCTTAAACGGTGAATCGGCGTCATTATCGATACAGCAGCAACGAAACTATGTATCTAATGTCGGATTTAACAGTGAAACGGTACAGACAGGTATCGATACACCCATAACTACTGTGGCCTATTGGACTACTGATATCGACCAAATTACGACCGGTATAAATCTAAGTATCACCCCAACCATCACAGCGGATAAAAAGTACGTAATTTTGATGGTTATAACATCTCTTGATGACCAACTATCAGGTGGAGAAAACGAAGGCATGGTTCAGGGCCTCCTCAGCGGCGAAGTCGTTACAAATTATTTTGACCTGCCGGAGCTTCAAAACACCCGTCTGAGGACAAGGGTAACCATACCGGACCAGGGTACCGTTTTGCTTGGCGGCCTGACACTAAGCGCCGAGAAAGAAGTCCAGTCCGGCGTGCCGGTTCTGAGCAAGATACCGGTTTTAGGCAGGCTGTTTTCCAACCGCAGTGAAGTTAAAGACAAGCAGATACTTCTGATTCTTGTAAAGCCGACGATAATTCTAAAGGAAGAAGAAGAGGCCAAGGCAATCGCCGCGATGGAACGGGAAAACAGGTGAGTCGGTGAATGGGATAAGGAAAATTGGGCGGATATCAGGAGTTTAGAGAACTGAGAGTATGGCAGGAGGCTAAAGAATTAGCCGTTCAAATCTATAAACTTACAACAAATACCAACTTTGCCAGGAATTATGGATTACGAGACCAAGCCAGAAGAGCAGCCGTTTCCGTTGCATCGAATATAGCTGAAGGATATGAAAGAAACAGCAATAAGGATTTCATTAGATATCTGCTAATCTCCAAGGGTTCTCTCAGCGAGTTAAGAACCCAGTTGGAAATAGCGTTGGAGATAGGTTATATCGACGGCAAAACCTTCGAAGTAATTGAAGAACGATGCCAAAAGACTACTGCTATGCTGGTGAACCTGATTAAAGCCAGGAAAGAAAAGAATTAGTCCACTCCTCTAACCGTCTAACCGTCTAACC
>QNBT01000210.1 GCA_003644205.1 Planctomycetota bacterium
ACCACCATTTTCGGCATCCAGTTTTTAATGTTGATTATCCTCCAAACACCCTTCAGGCCGTAAGCACATAACAATATTGCCAGCCAGATAACAGGGACGCAATATCGCTGGTGCGTTGCTTTTCTGGCGGCGTGAATACCTACATAAATGCCAAAGAATAAAAGCAGCGCTAAGAAATTCCATTTTCTTCGATATAGGCCCCACACTACAGCGGCGATAAATGCGATAGCTGTGATAACTTTGACAACAGTAAACAGCGCATTCATAGAATCCGTTACCGAAACAGCCTCGGCTGAGGTTGTCCTGACAAACATCGCCTTTGCGGCGGCCGGTAACTGCAGCATATACTTAAATGTGGTATCCCAGAGGGTCTCTACGTACCTGATCCCCAAGTGTGAACTGCCGGTAAAATCTCCGATGTAGGCACGTTTTGCTCCGGGCTGCTGCCAGGCTATCCGCGTTCCGAGCATCCAAAGTCCCATCGGCACAGACGCCAGAGCGGCCCACAACACAGCCAGGAGTCGCTGCTTCAATCCTTTTCGCTTTATCATATCCATAATAAATGCGATAGGGATAAGCGCGGCACATTCATAGCGCACCATGGAAGCGAAACAAGCAAAGAGATAGACCCACCACGAGTTGCGGAACATGAAGACAAAGGTCAGCAGTGTAAAAAATATCATGCTTGTCTCGGCTATAGGATTGACCTGCGAGCGCAGGACCCATGGATTGAGCATCGCCAAAATCGCCACCCATATCGCAGAATCACCGATTATCCTTTTGCCCACCCTCCAAAGCAGCACCACACTTAATGCGCTGAAAACCGCATTGATAACCCAGCCGGCTGTTAATACGGGCTGGTCGCCCGGCATTACCTTACTCAATAAAACCTGCATAAGACCTATCATCGGCAGCCGCTTGAAGGTGGAGGGCACCTTGAACTTGAGCAGTCGTTTGCCGACCTGTACAAAGCCGGGGAAATCGGGGTTGGGTACCTGGAACACACCGTAAAGGGCTAAAGATTTGTAAACGGCAAAACCGAGAAGAATAGCCAGGGTGGCGATTGCAAAGTATCTGGCACGCTTATCGTCAATCTGAAGAACAGCAGGTTCAGACGGCCGGCCTATCATCCGGCTACCCGTTTTGGGTTGTCGAGTCCGTTCTGAAGAAGCACCTTTTCTATTTTTGGGTCGAGACACAGTCTAATTTCCATTTGGTTTGACCCCATGTAAAACATGGGGCTAAATAACTAAAATATGTATTTAACCCCGCGCAACGGGCGTGGTTAAATATTATTCGCCGACATTTTTCTTATAAGATTCCCATCTCGTCGCAAAAAGTACCTCCTGAATAAGTCTGCGGTTGGCACTGATAAGATCACCCAGGATGCCTAACATAAACAGCAGAAAAGAAACAATCAGCAGTATAGCCGCCAGGATAAGCGATTGCAGATGTCCCCGGCCCGAGCCTGTGATAACAAAGAAATACAGGAACCTCAAACAAATCGCCAGCCCGGTTAAACCGGGAATCAGCGAAAAATAGAAGAATGTTCGCAGCGGTTTATATGTGACGTATGAACGCAAAATGATGGAAACCGACCGCCATACATAAAGCGGCATCGAGGAAATAAGGCGGGACTCCCTTGTTTTGGGATTGACCTGTACGGGCACGTGTCCGATTCGCATATTCATGTGGCCGGCCTGGATGATAGTTTCAAGGGTGTAAGTATAACGATTAAAAACATGCAGTTTCATTGCCGCGACGGCCGAATACGCACGAAATCCACTGGTTGTATCGGGGATGTCGGTGCCCGAGAACTGGCGGACCACCCGGCTGCCCCATCGCTGCAGCTTCTTCTTGGGCCATGAAAAATGCTCAATCGTTTCAATCGGCCTGGCACCCACTACAATATCCAGCCTTGACTCTATGACGGGAGCGACCAGGTCCTTGATACAGCCGCTCTGGTACTGGTTGTCACCGTCGGTGTTGACGATAATGTCGGCGCCTAAGTCAAGGCATTTTCGAATACCGGCAAGAAACGCCACAGCTAAACCATGGTTCGAGCCGAGACTGATTAGGTGATGGACTCCCAACTTGCGGGCGACCTCGGCGGTCCCGTCCGTACTGCCGTCGTCGATAACCAGATACTCTATCCGGTCGATACCGGCCAGCTCGCGCGGCAGGTCGTTTATGACGTCGGCAAGAGTATCGGCTTCGTTATAACATGGTATCTGAATTATCAGCTTCATTACTTATCCGCCATATTATACAAGATTTATCGGCTATTTCATAGTGGGGCAGTTACCTGTTTATCACCACGTTCGGCCTTTGCAAAAGATACTAATTATCTCCAAGTTTTTTTGCAGCTTCCAGTTGAATGATTGCTTCAGCGTCTCGTGGATGATTCATTGCCTTTTTGCCTTCCGTAACTTCTCGAATGTGTCAAGGGCAATTTGATAGCGCCTGATACGTTCAATTACAGGGCGGTTCAGATTGGCTTGGAGCATTTGAATATCCACGCCGTAATCACGAGCCACAGCCAATTCGGGGATCTTATCTATCAATTCGGACAGCATCTGGCAAGACATGCTTGCTTTATTATTAACCGGGCTGTTTGAAACTTTCTTGGCCATTTGTTTCTTTTTCAAAATTCGTCAAAATGACACCTATGAAGCAAGATTTTACGATTATGAGGACGAAAAAGCAAATCCTGATTCTATAACGAAAAACCGGCAAAAACAGGTAGGTGCCCTTCATGTTTGTAGGTGGAAAAATGCCCTCCAAACGGTCAAAACAGGGAAAAAGTAAAAAACAACAATAACCTATTTTGTTAACAAAGGGCATTACTATGGATACCAAAATTTATTAACGTCCCAAAGTTTGTGGGTAATCCGGTTGTTCGTTTTCCAAACAACCAATTGCATTTACCGCTTTATCAGCTACCAGCAGGATTCGCACTGAGCATCACAGACATTTTGGCAGAGCGACGTTTATCATAGACTGGTATCATACCTCGGAACATGTGTGGGAAACGCTTAAAGCAGTCGGGTATGATATGGAGTCGGGCCGGCTCGTCTGCGGTATTGGCTTTGCGAATAATCTGGCTGAACAAAGATTGGGAACAGCTCATGGCGTCAAAAGCCATTAGCCGCTTGAAAAATCCACCTGTAAACGTGAAGTGCACCCACCGTTCGCCACCTTCAAATTGCTGCTTTGACTCTGCCCGCTCTGCTGGTATAATACCGCCGTTTATATTGAAGGGAGCTTTTTTAGTGAACACGAATCTTCTTGAAACCCGGCAGTTGGTGAAAAAGTATTCCGGCAGAACGGTTGTTGACAAAGTCAACATATCGGTCGGCCAGAGGAGCATCGTCGGCCTTTTAGGGCGTAATGGTGCCGGAAAGACCACGACATTCAGGATGGTAATCGGCATGATAGTCCCGGATGGAGGCTCTGTCATATTCGAAGGAAACGACGTTACAAAGCTCGCCATGTACAAACGCGCCCGGCTCGGTATGGGCTATCTTTCCCAGGAGCCAAGCGTCTTCCAGCGGCTCACCGTTCGGGACAACCTGCGGGCGATATTGGAAACGATGTCCATAACCCGCGCCGAGCGGGACCGCAGAGCGGATATTCTCATCGACCGCTTCGGCTTGAGAGAAGTCCTCAACAGCCAGGCGAGACTCCTGTCCGGCGGAGAACGCAGGAAACTTGAAATCGCCCGCGCGATGGTTACAAATCCTTCGCTGATACTCCTGGATGAGCCGTTCAGCGGAGTTGACCCGATTACGGTCCAGGACCTCCAGGCCGAGATTCGCAGACTGGTCAATCTTGGCGTGAGCATTCTGATTACCGACCATAATGTCGAACGGACGCTGGAAGTCGCCGACAAGGCCTATATAATCGACCACGGCAAGGTCATCGGCTCCGGCACACCGAAGGAAATCATCCGGAATGAGCTTGTCCGAAAGAGCTACCTCGGCAGCACATTCAAAGGCGACGAATTTGACGAAAAGGAAAAATCCGCATAGAATGGCTAAGGACCGATCCGAAAAGAGATAAAGCGATGGCAATAAAAAAAATTAAAGTATCGAACTTCAAAACCTTCAAGGACCTGGACCTCGAACTGGGCAGCTTCAACGTAGTAATAGGTGCCAATGCCTCTGGAAAATCGAACCTTACTCAAATTCTCAGGTTTTTAAGAGACGCTGAAGATAATGATTTGAAAAATGCTGTATCTATGCACGGTGGCTTAGATTATCTATGCAATCTAAACGCCAAAGCTTCCGACGAATTGAAATTTGAGATAGTTTTAGATAAGAAAGCAACACGTCGTGGAATAGAAAAAGATTACAGGTTTGATTTCTATGATCTCCAATACGCATTTTCTCTGAAGCGCGACAAGTCAAAACTTGGTTTTGCGATTACTTCAGATAAATTAACTCAAAAAATCAAACTTACTAAATCGCATGACCGCAAAGGAAAACTTTTTGATGAAACTAAAGCTCCAGAAGAAGGTACTCTTACTGTTTCAAAGGAGAGAAAAGAAATCTCGCTCGACATCAAACCTGATAAGCTTGAAGAAAAATTTTACTCGAAAGCAGGCCGTCCTGTATTTCCTTTTACAAGACATCGTGAGGGCAAATTTACTTCATCCGCTAATACACTTTTGATTCGTGAGCCTTATATTTCTTTTATTATACCACGCCGGATAAGTTTTTTCAAAAACTCGGCGATATATGACTTGGATCCTCGTAAGGCAAAAAATCCTGCGAAAATAACCGGCAAAGCAGAACTTGAAGGAGATGGCAATAATCTGGCTATTA
>QNBT01000211.1 GCA_003644205.1 Planctomycetota bacterium
AACCTGTTATTATAAAGGTTCTTACCCGCGAGCAAACCTGAAAACTCAACTGAGAGCACTATATAAGCTCTGCTGTGCCGGACAAAAACTTACTGTTGCTTTTGCCCGACGGGAGGCTCTCGGAGCCGGTTTCTTACCTGCTGTTAGCCCTGAGGCGATAAACGCTTTTTACCCGATACCGCTTTCGGCAAACTTTGGGACGATACTAAGAATTAGTATGCTATAATTACCTGCCGTACAACTGCCTAACATTTGTGGTGAGTACATTTGCTCACAACAGGAAGAGTGGTTTGGGTTTTTGTAGTTTTTATATAGTGGATATACTGAATATTTTTTTTATGTAGTATTGACTGAATGAAATTGTTGTGGTAAAATCACTCGCTGTAAAATTGCTTAATGGTTAGAATGAATTAATAAGGTTGAACGAGAACAAAATTTAGGAGTTAATAATTAAGTATGGCGGAAACACAAAAGACTATAATATTTTTTGTTGACGACGAGACTCAGGTTTGCAGGGCGGTCAGCCAGATGCTTAGTTCGCAGTTGGACAATTGCGAAGTGCGGACTTTTGACGACGCAGACAGTTGTCTGAAGGTGCTGCGACATCATGACTGTGACCTTGTAATAGCCGACGTTAATCTGCCCGGGACCAACGGGCTTGAGATGTTGGAGCGGATCAAGTGGGGTCGTCCTCAACTGAGTGTGCTTTTGTTCAGCGGTTACGCTGACGTACCGATGGCCGTAAGAGCCATCAAATCGGGGGCTGTAGATTTTCTTGAAAAACCCCTGGACGAGGCGACTTTTCTTCCTGTGGTCAGAAATGCCATTAAAAAGTGCCACGGCGAAGATATTATCAAGGGGAAAGCTCTCACAAAGAGTGAAATCAAGATATTAAGAGAGGTCGTCAAAGGAAAATCCAACAGGGAAATTGCAGTTGACCTGAAACGCTCCGTCCGGACGGTTGAGAATCACCGTCACAGGCTTATGCACAAGCTCGGCGCCAAGAACGCGGTCGATTTGGTGAAAAAGGCCGTCAACATAGGCTTTACCATCGACGATTAACCACTTGAGCGTCTGTTAGCTGTTCACCTGTTTTCGACATTTGTTGTTGAAGAGGCGGGAGTTGCCGGGCTGATATTATTTGGCTGTGTAATGGGTTTTTTGCGAAGGCTTTGAGAGGTTGCTAAGTATCTGCGCTCAGGTTGTGTTGCCGGATACCTTTTACTATATGGGCGATCCGATTTTATGCGGTTTTTAGCTGGATTTTGCATTGCGGGTCGTTATAATCGCTCCCGATACCGACTGTAGAAGGCGTAACGGAGTTATTTGCTGAGATTCGGCCGTATCGTATTTGGGCGATTATTTATGCATAACAAGCTGTGGATTGCGATTTTTGCTGCCGCGACACTGTTTGCGCAACAAGCCAGGGCAGGGGCACCTGAAGCCGCAGAGCTTTTTGCCGGGCAGGATCTGCATCTCGCAGCCGGATGCATGACCATTTATAAGGGCCCTGAACTTGCCGACGACGAACATATTCTCACCTTTGAGGACAGCTTTTCAATAACAATCGGTGACAACCAGTTGAGCAGCGACCGTTCATTCGTCCGGCTTAGCACGGTTAGAGCGGATTATCTCGGGACGTGCCGGATTGACTATAACGCACAGGTGTACTTAGAGGGTAATGTTTCTATCAGGCAGGGCAAAGGTGCACGCACAACGGATTTGAACAGGGTTGTTGTCGAGCGTGGCGAAGCGCTGGTAGCTCGTTTCCTGGTAAACGGCGAGATATTTGCCACGGCGGACGAGCATAATATCGCCTCGGTTTCCGAGCTTGAGGACCTGGAGATATATAAAAATGCCGCCGCGGCAATAAAACCGGTTCGCCATGAACCTGTGATAGGCGCCGAAGCGTTAGTGCCGAAACTTACCGCCCCAGCAGTCGAGGAGGTTGTCGAGCCTAAAAAACCTTTGAAGATTACCGACATATTCAAAATTAAACTGCCGGGATTGCCCGAGAAGAAACGGCCGGTCGAAGAACCCGTTGTCGAAGAGGTTAAGGAGGTTAAGTTTGAGTATCCGGTCAATATCACGGGTTTGTGGGCCAGACCCCTTGAGATAGAAGATACCGGCATGGCTGACGGCTCAAGAGTCAGCACTGTTATAGGCAGGTTATATCTGTGGCAGAAGCGCGATGAAAAGGGCGGTCTGCTCGAATTGCAGGCCGATAGCGCGGTCATATTCCGTCACGACGCCGAATCCGGTCCGGGGCAGGATATGGGCAGCGAAAATGTACTGCCTGGTGAGTTGGTACGGGCGATATATCTTCGGGGTAATATCATCATGACTGAGGGGGCCCGAACCATCCGTGCCGACGAGATTTATTATGATTTTGAAAATCGCCAGGCCCTTGCGGTAAAGGCCGAGATGCGAACATTTGACCCCCAAAGGGGGATTCCTGTTTACCTTCGTGCGGTCAAACTCCGCCAAATCTCAGAGAGCGTATTCAATGCCGATGAGATTACGCTGACGACAAGTGAATTCTATATTCCTCAGGTGGGTCTGGATGCCTCGCGAGTCCTGTTGACCGATACCACCGGCATCGACGTACGCACGGGCAAGAAGCCGGAAAAAAGCAGTTATGACGCGATTTTGTATGACGCAAAAGTAAAGCTGGACCAAAATACGGTGTTCTACTGGCCCCGGCTCCGAACCAATTTTGAGCGGCCTGATATCCCGCTAAGGAGCGCACATGTGGGGCACGATTCCGAATTCGGCACCTCTGTTGAGACAAGGTGGCACCTATCGAGATTGCTCGGTCTCAAAGAGCCTGCCGGGGTTGACAGTGAACTGGCGCTGGATTACTTCGGCAAACGCGGTGCCGGGGCGGGTGTGGATATTGATTACAGAAGGGATGACTACTTCGGCGACGTGATTGGCTATGTATTAAGGGACCGCGGCACGGATGACCTCGGTCGAAGCGGTACCGACTATCTCGGTCAACAAAGACGAAATGTTGACTCCGGCGAGGACATTCGCGGTCGGTTCAGATTTCGCCACAGACATTATCTGCCGTATGACTGGCAGGCGACCATCGAAACCAGCTATGCCTCGGATGAAAACTTTCTTGAATGGTTTTACCGCAGTGAGTTCGACACGGCCAAGGAGCAGGAGACACTGCTGCATCTGAAGCGACTCAAGGACAACTGGGCGTTTTCTTTCCTGAGCAAATTCCGTATCAATGATTACGAGACGATGACGGAGGAACTGCCGAGTGCGGAATTCCATCTAAAGGGCGCGTCGTTCTGGGACCACAAGCTGACATTTTATAGTGATACCCAGATAAGCCGGTTTAGGGACCGGTTGTCGTCCAATATTTTACCGACGAATTCGCGAGCGGGCGACCCACAACAGTTTTATACTTTCGCCTCCACCCGCAATGAGGTCGATATGCCGTTTATGTGGAATACAGTCAAGGTCGTGCCGTTTATCGCCGGCACTTACGGCTATTCAGACGACGAGGATGGCTATGAAATAAACCTCAACGGTACAAAAACCGCCCGTGAAAACCAGGTCTGGCTTGGCGAAGCTGGAATCAGGGCGGCGACGATGTTTTGGAAGGAAAATCAGTTCGTAAAATCAAGATTATGGGATATTAACGGAATCCGGCACATTGTGAAACCTCACGTTGAGGCGGTTTTCTATCATGACAACGATGAAACGATTGAGATGCGTGATGTTGTGAACCTCGGTGTTTCACAGCGCTGGCAGACTCGTCGGGGGCCGGAAGAGTACCTCCGCAGCTTCGACTGGATGCGGCTGGATATCAACGCTACGTGGTTAAGGGATGATGCGGACTCTGCGGTTGGGCCACCAAGGTCGTCCAGCCAGACCTACACCTACGGCCCGGCGAAATTCATATGGAATGATGCGGCAATACCGATGTTATTGAGGCGAGACAGTAGCTGGTTCGGCATTGTGAGAAATTCAATAAACACGGACTACACCTGGCGGGTTAGCGACACAACAACGGTGCTCAGCGATATGAATTATGATATCGAAAGCGGTGTCGTTCAGCAGTTGAACATGGGTGTTTCACGGTATGTGTATCCGGACATTAGTTACTATATCGGTAGCAGGTATCTGCGGCCTGTGGTTATCGACATTGATTCTGATAACATTCATGAGGAAGGGTCGAATTCGGTTGTTATGGCGGCGACATACGCACTGAATCCCAAATATACCGCCACCATCGCACAGGAATATAATTTCGATTTCGGCAAGAACGTCAAAAGCGAACTGACTATTCTTAGGCGCTACCACCGAATGTATTATGGTTTTACTTTTTCGGCGGACGAATCACGCAAGCGAAAATCCATCGTGTTCAGCATATGGCCGCAGGGAGTCAGGGAGCTGGCTCTCGGCAGGCGAAAATATATTGGACTTGTCGGGCCGGTCAGTGAAGACTGACAAAAGCCCTTGAATTTGTGAACAAAAGAGGATGAACTGAGTATGTGTTTTTATTAAAGGAGTTTCTTATGGCTTTAGTCGGTACAAAAAAGATGTTTGAAATGGCTTATAAAAATGGCTACGCAATCGGTGCTTTCAACGTGAACAATATGGAGATTACTCAAGGTATTGTAAGTGCGATTGCAGAGGAAAAGGCCCCTCTGATTCTCCAGATTTCCAGAGGAGCAAGGTCATACGCCAGTATGAGCTACTTACGGGCGATTATTGACGTAGCCGTTGAGGAGAACCCCGGTATCCCAATTGCTATGCACTTAGACCATGGAGATACTTTCGAGACGTGCAAGCAGTGTGTCGATGA
>QNBT01000212.1 GCA_003644205.1 Planctomycetota bacterium
CTGAATACAACTCCACAGGCGACTAAAATCATTGCCGCCCAGGCGAATGTCTTGAATGTAACTTTCATGTCTATTTTCCTTCCTTCTCGCGTCCGGCTAAGACCATCTCCCTCAAGCTCTTGTAATGCTTCATCTATCAGTGACTCCGTAAACGCCTCGCTGGGCTTATCAGAATCGGCCGTCAGCTTGACCAGCCGCGAGATATTCTTTTCCAGATTGTTGTCTTTTTTCTTCATGATTTTTGCACCTCATTATAAAGAGGTCCTATGTCCTTCAGTTTCTTCCGCAACGAATTCCTTGCGCGATACAATAAGCTGTGCACAGCCTTTTCCGTCATTTCCATCTTTTGGGCTATCGCCCGTGCTGAAAGGTCCTCGATATATTTGCCCTTCAGCACATCTCGCTCTTTGGTTTCCAACTCGTTCATTGCCCGCCGGACAATCCGGGCTGTTTCCTTTTTTTCGAGCACCTCGTCCGGCAGCGGCTCGGAATCAATCGCCTCAAGGTAGCCGGCAATATCACCATCCATACTCGGTCGGGCCGCCCTTCGTCTCATCTCAGATGCAAAATTGTTCCGGGCAATCGCCATCAACCAGTTCTCGAAGCCGCCCCTGGCCGGGTCATGGCTTTGGCGGGCCCTTACCGCATCGAATACCGTCTTTTGGACAAGTTCTTCGGCAAGTGACGGATTCGGCCAGCGCCTCATAAACATCCGGTATATCTGCGGTATGTCGGCCTCAAGCATCCGGCGCCACGTGTCACTGTCCGCCTGAGCCATTTTTGAATCTGGTTGTTTGAACTTTTGGGCCACTTACCGAATTCCTCATCTATTGCCGGCTTCCATTAACTATTATGCGCCAAACGCACAAATTACTCACACTTTTTTAGTACTACAGCGCAACATGACCAAGAATAAGCCCGATAACTTCTTGTCGTGCAAACAGTTATAAGAAGTGAACTGAATTCGAATATCGAATGTCGAAATACAAACTACCAAAATTCCAAACATCGCTTTGGTCTGTATTTCACTTGTTTTTGGCACTATTTCTTCTTCTTTGATTTTGCAGGAACTATTTTTATGTTCGCCGGCGGCTGGGGTTTCATTCCTTCGCCCATGTAAAAACCTGTGTGTGGCGGTTGATTGTATGCTACGTTTTGCCAGGCGATTCCCAGACGGTATATGGGGTCATGCATGAAAGTGTAGAACCGGTGTTCGGTCGGTATTGTTGTCGTAAAGAGCAGAAGGCTCTGATTGTCCGAGGTGCGCCAGATGACTTCTTCACGCCAGTCGCCCAGGATGTCGGCTTGTAAAGCCGGCGTACCCTTTGTGCCGTTAATGCTGGCAGCTCCATAAGTATCGGCGCTTAGCAGATTTGTTTTCGTGCTGCTTAAATAGTTCCATTTATTTATAGTCGTATGGTTAAGCACTTCCCGCAGCAGATCGCCGTCCCACCAGACCATAAAGTTGGCGGCCGGCTTTTTTGAACCGATCTGCACGCCCTTGCAGGTATACAACGGACATCCCGTCGAGGCCCACATCTCATAGCCTAAATACCGCGGGTCTATGTCGCCGGCACAGGCGCGGCCGACATCGGCTTTGTTTTTAAATTCAAATATAACCTGACCGGTTGCGGCATCTGTAAAAGCGGCTCCGGTGACCTTAGTTTCCACGCACCGCCAGACTTCAAGGCCATCGCGGGTCGGGTCCATATCAGAAAAATGCATCGCATCACCGTGCCCCTGTCCGGTCGTATAAAGCCCCGTACCGTCATCATCGATGACACAGCCGCCATAAATTATCTCATCCTTACCATCACCGTCAACATCACCGACGCTAAGGTTATGATTGCCCTGGCCGGCATATTTGGGGTAACCTTTATCACTGTCAAAGGTCCAGCGGTGTTTCAATTTGCCATCCCTGAAATCCCACGCAGCCAAAACCGTACGGGTATAATAACCCCGGCACATGACGACACTAGGATGAACTCCGTCGAGATAGGCAACACAAGCCAGAAAACGGTCAACCCTGTTTCCATATTTATCACCCCAATCAGCCACTTTACCGCGAGGAACGATATAATCGGTTGTCACCAACGCTCGGCCCGTAGAACCTTCAAAAATAGTAAAGTATTCAGGCCCGGTCAGAATATATCCATTGCCATTGCGATAATCAGCAGAAGCACTGCCAATAACATTACCCAAACCATCGGTCGTACCGTCAGCAGTCTTGCACGCAATCTCCGCCCTGCCGTCACTGTCAAAGTCATACACCATAAACTGGGTATAATGAGCACCTTCGCGAATATTAACCCCAATATCGATTCGCCAAAGAAAGGTTCCGTCCAGTTCATAAGCTTCAAGTTTCAACTGACCGGTAACACCGCTCTGCGAATTATCTTTTGGATTCTGCTCCTGCTTTATAACTATCTCATATTGACCATCACCGTCCAGATCGCCGACGGAAGCATCGTTAGGAGTATAGCCGGGTGGGGTCTGCAGCGGGATCGTCAGATACTGATTACCCCAAACAGAAACCGGTTCGCTCTTAGCCTGTTCAACGCCGCCGATAACCGGGGCAACTGAATAACGGCTTGAGGGTGAAGAGTTCGAATCTATGTAGTTAGTGGAATCAGTAGCTGGTTTTGAGTTAATCTTTTCATTGCCGCGATAAACATTGAAACCGATATCGGCAGGGTCGGTGCCGAGCATACGCCACGAGAGAAAGACCTTGCCGTTTTTCTGCAGTACCGCTACAAGACCACGGTCAAGGTCTTCCATATGCCGTTTAGCACCCAATGCTGACGCGCAACACATAAAAACAAACACTAATACAACTACTAATCTTAATTTGACAGACATGATTTACCTTTCTTATAACTGGTCGCCGTTTATTTTAACTCACATTTACCGATACGTTCAAGGATTCCCTCAAACAACCTTTTTGAAACCAACACCCCACGGGGACTTCTTGCCATTGACCAGAACCTAATCGATGCAATCCCGCTCGACTTTGCGTCGGTCAACTTGTGACATAGGCTCTACCAATCCCGTCAGGTCGCAGCTGAAGGCATGGCTGGTGTTTTCGTTCACGGCCTTTTTATAGTAGAGACGCATTCCGTCGCGGGAAAACGAAGGGTTTACGTGATGGCGACCGTTTTGCCATGTTGGCCGGACAAAGTGATGGGAAAATATCTCGGCCAAAGGTTTGCGCTGACCTCGGCTATAGAGTCGCAACACGATCGGATCGCTGCCGTACCAGGACTCTCCCGCGAAGTATTTACCGTCGGCCCGGGCTGCGCCGTGACATCCGTACCCGGCGAGGTGCTCGATAATCTCTCCGTCAAGATTCCAGCGATACATTTCGTGCATGAGGTGCGTGTTGGGGTCGCCGCCTATAACGTTGGGCACAATGTAACCGAAGAAGGACTGCTTATCGAACCACTGGAAATGCATCGGCTTTTCGCCGGGAAATATTTTGAAAGACCCGCTTTCGAGATCAGCCACGCCAAGAGCATTGTAGTTGTTATCTCTGGTTCTGAACAGGATCGTTTTCCCGTCCGTCGAACACTGCACATGCCAGATCCTATCGTTGTACGGCACGGCCAGCCGCATTTTTCCCGTTGCCGTGTCGAACTCATAGATGCCCCGCGGTTTCGTGAAATTCTCCTTTTGGTACATCAGAACCTTTCCACCCAACGCATAATGACCCGGCGAAAATCCCTCGAATGGCCCGAAGACCACCTTGCCGGTATCGGCGTTGATGATGCGGATATCGCCATCGCTGGCGAAGACTATGCGTTTGTTATCGACCCAGCTTTGCATAAGTCCGTTGTGAACGGAACTGTTTCCTTTGAATAACCTCCTGTGGCCGGTTCCATCGATGTTACAGACCCATAACTCGGCTGGATGCTCAGGATATTTTACATCGTTTGTGGAGTCGGTCGGCTCGGGATAGAGCGCATAGCATAGCCGCTTTTCGTCCGGGCTTTCCGGTGTTACACCGTAGTAACCCCACGAGGATGTGGCGTTACTTAAGGGTATCTTTCGTTCTCTGGTATTCGGCGCCGGTCTTTCCTTTGCTGCTGCCAAAGCATCTGCATTAATAACAACTTTTGTTTTTGCTAATCCTTCTCCATTTGCTTCGAGCGTTAATTTGCCCGGCGTTAATGTGGATTGGAGCACGAGAAGTGCTCTGCCGTGAAAAACTCTTCGTTTGCCGGCTTTGTAAGGCTCCATGCTGGTTACATCCCCATTATCCACTCCGATGATGTTTCCCGGTCCCTGGATAGTAAAATTGATCAGGTGGTCCGCGCCGGGCACGAGAATGCCCTGCTCGTCGGTTACTTTCACTTCAATGTTGCACAAATCGCGACCGTCGGCACGAATCGTCTTACGGTCGGCAATAAGATGTATCTGCGTTGCTTTGCCGGCCGTTTGCAATTGATGCGAGCAAACAGTCTTTCCCTTTTCGATTCCACGAGCCTCAATTTTGCCAGGTTGAGCGGCGACCTTCCATGTGATCATTTTATCAGGAAAGTCTTCGAGTTGTTTGGTTCCGACCGATTTGCCGTTTAAGAGAAGTTCAACGGCAGGACAGTTCGTAAATGTAACGACCTTTACTTCTTTTCCGTTTAGCTGCGGCAGGTTCCAGTGCGAAGCCATTTTGGGCCATCCCCAGTGAGCCTTGACGGCTATGGGAACATCCAGCGAATCATCCATCACCGCGATATGGACCATTGGTTTATCCGACCAGAAGCTTTTTTGGAGATAGGAAACCGGGCGGACAAATCCGCAGGTATCGATCAGGCTGCAATTCCA
>QNBT01000213.1 GCA_003644205.1 Planctomycetota bacterium
ATTTTATTGAAACCGACTTCAAAAAACCTCTGAGTCTGCTTAATAAACGCCACGATGTCATCGCCGTCTCCGTCCGCGACCGTGCCGAGGTAGCACTGCCGGGGGCCGGACTTATCGAGTTCGCCGACGCCGAGACCGGCGAGGTCATCCTCGTCGATACTTCCAGCAAAAGATTCAGAAATCAATACGCCCGCAGCAGCAGCGAACGCTTCAGCCAGTTGAAAAATATGCTAAGGTCCATCAACGTCGATGCTATAAGTATAAGCACGGACAAGCCTTATATACAGGACCTGATAGCATTTTTCCGTATGCGACACAGGAGATATTAATCGTTTGAAGGAGAGCCGAAATTATGGAAGAAAAACTGGATTTTTCACTACCCCAAAAGAAAACAAAAAGACCTTTTACCGGTAAAATAACAATTTTCTTGCTTCTGCTTTTGCTGGTGATCGGGGTGCTTAATTTAACCCGAAGGCTTTCACCTCCGGCTCCTTCCGGCTCCGCGACAGGCTCACAGCTTTCGCCCGAACAGACTAAAAACCTGGCTATGAAGCTTGCACAGCGGAACCTCTACCCCCGTGCCGCCAAGGTCTGGCAGGACTATCTTGCCGTCGCTGATCTGGGAGACGCCGAACGGGCCAGAGCACTGTTTCAGACCGCTACGCTTCTGGAAAAAGCGGGACAGCTCGAAGAAGCGATTGAATACTTTTATCGCGCCGAAAACGCTGCCAAACTCGACGAATTATCCGGCCAGATTAATACACACATCAAGGATTGTTTCGAGAAGCTCGGAAAATTCTCCGCCCTTCGTTATGAGATGATGGACCGTACGAGCATGGAAGAGACCGCTCAGGCCGGCGCCAAAGTCGTCGCCGAGATAGGCACGGAAAAGATAACCGAAGCCGACCTCGATGCAATAATAGAGGCCAACATTGACAATCAACTGGCTCCAATGGCGGCATTTATGACTGAAGAACAATTGAATGAGCAGAAAGCGAAAATGCTCGAACAGTACCGCAGTTCACAGGCCAAAAGCCGCTTCCTGAAGACCTGGCTTACCCAGGAAATTCTCTATCGCCAGGCCCTCAAAGAAAACCTCAGCGATGATGAGCACGTCAAAAAGCTCCTTAACGACCTGGCCCGTGGAATTCTGAGCCAGGAGATGATGAGCAGGCAGCTCGCCTCGAAAATCCACGTAACCGAAAGTGATATTCAGACTTATTACGACGCAAACAAAGACAAATATGTCGCACCCGCTACCGCACGCATAAGTCATATCCTTGTCGATGACCAGGACAAGGCCAAAGACATTATCAGCCGTATCCGGAGTGGCGAAGATTTTGCCGAGCTCGCAAAGACCTCATCCCTCGACGAAGGCACTAAAGAAAACGGCGGCAAGATTGAAGCGGATGTTCATGCCGGTTCTTTTATTCCAACAATCGGCCAGTCCAAAGAGCTTAACGATAAGATATTTGCCGCTTCTGCCGGCGAGTTACTCGATGAGCCTGTAAAAACCGAAAAGGGATGGGAAGTCGTCAGAGTAGATGAAAAAACGGACAAGCGGCAAAAAACCTTCGACGAGGTAAAACAGCAGACAATGTCGGAGTTGCTGGACCAGAAACGCCAGGATGTACAGTCCGAATATATAAAGCGGATGATGGACAAATACAACGTCATCATTCATACCTCTACGTTAGCACCTGCAGACGAGACTGAAGAATGAGCGTAAGGCAAAAAGAGCATAACAACAGAATCGCACTTGTGGCTTATACAATTATCACATGCGCACTTATCTTCTCTTGCCACGGTTGCAAAAAAAACACCGCATCGGATTCGGCCAAATCACAGTTCAAGATAGACAAACTCTTCGAGCGCGGGCCGCTTGCCGTTCATGTTCGTCTCGATAAAGACAAGATAACAATTGCCGAGACCTGCCTGCTGCAATTCGAGGCCGCGATTGACCCGAAATACGAAGTGCAGATGCCCCAGGTCGGAGCCGAACTGCAAAATTTCGGTATCCTTGACTGGGACAATTTAGGTGACAGGCTCGACGAAAATAACAAGGTCGTCAGCACCTTTCAATACCGCCTTGAGCCGTTTCTTTCCGGTAATTACCAATTGCCCGCCTTCACATTTCAATTCAGCGACGCCAACAGACTCGCCGAGAATAAATACACCCTCACCACCGAGCCTATAGATATCGAGGTAACTTCTCTCTTGGGCGAAGACCGCGAGAACCTCAAGATTGCCGACATTGAGGATGTGGTGGATATGTCGAAACCACCCTCATATTGGCCGCTCTGGACGCTCGGCACCTGTATCGTCATTACTGCTGTCATAATCGCCTGGCTCTACATGAGGCGAAGGCGCATACATGAGCTTGTTAGGGTCTTCAAACCAGCCCACGAAATCGCATACGCCCGGCTGAAGGCCCTTGTCAAAGACGACCTCGTCGCAGCCGGGAAAATCAAGGAGTTTTACGAACGCATCAGCGACATTCTCCGGCATTATATCGAGCACCGTTTTGATTTGAGGGCGCCGGAAAGAACCACCGAGTAGTTTTTAGCCGAGCTTGCCGGCACTGATGTCCTTGCAGGCGCCGACAAAAAAATACTGGAAGAATTCCTGACGCATTGTGACCTTGTAAAATTCGCAAAACACGACCCGACACACCAACAGATCCAGCGAACATTTGATTTGCTCAGAGAATTCATTGAAAAAACAAAATCGGACGAACAGAAGATTGACGTTACAGACAGTGTGCAAATCGAAGAACCAGTTGAGGCCGGAGCTGCTTAGATGCAATTGTATTCTCCATGGGCATTATTGTTGCTTTTAATCCTGCCCGTCGCGGCATACCTTACGCGGCGAAAGAGGCGCACCGCTGCGGTACGTTTTCCGAGCCTTACGGACATGAAGACGTCTCTTGTATCCTGGCGGCTCAGGCTCAGGCCGATATTGAAAGTGCTCAGAGTTGGCTGCCTTGTCCTCTTGATAATAGCCCTTGCGCGCCCGAGGAGGGGGACCAAAATCTCCGAAACGGCCACCGAAGGAGTAGCTATTGAAGTCGTTGCCGACCGTTCCGGCAGCATGCAGGCTGAGATGGATTATCGAGGCAAGAAGCTCAACCGCCTCGAAACCGTCAAAGGTGTCCTCGTCGAGTTCATCAAAGGTAATGACAAAGACCTTTCGGGCAGAAGCGGCGACCTGGTCGGCCTTATTACCTTCGCAAGATATGCGGATACGAAGTGCCCCCTTGTCCACAGCCATGATGTCTTACTGGAGTTCCTCAGACAAACCGAGATAGTGAAAATGCGAGCAGAGGACGGCACGGCCATAGGCGACGCCATCGCGCTGGCGGCGGCACGACTCAAAAAGGCCGAGGAGGAAATTGAGCAAAGAAAGGTGCAGTTAGGCCTTACAGGCGCCGAAGACTCAAAATCTGCCGACGAAGCCGGATTCAAGATAAAGAGCAAAGTGATAATCCTTCTTACCGATGGTATCAACAATGCCGGCCAATATACTCCCCTCCAGGCCGCCCAGTTAGCTAAAGACTGGGGCATAAAGATTTACACAATCGGCATCGGCTCGACCCAGGCCTACACCACTATCCAAACCATGTTGGGAACTTACAAAGTACCGACACAGGACAACATTGATGAAGGCCTCCTCAAGGCGATTGCAGAAAATACGGGCGGATTCTACGGAAGGGCAGGCGATGCAAAGACCCTGCGAAAAATCGTCGAAAAGATAGACAGCCTTGAAAAAACCAAGGTCAAATCCGTCCAATATACCCAGTACGCCGAACAATTCGGACCCTGGGCATTAGTCGCATTGGTACTGTTAGCTGCCGAGATGGTCTTCGGCTGTACAATATTTCGGAAAATACCATAGAAAGCTAAAAACTAAAAGCTAATAGCGAAAAACCATAAGTCAAAATTAAAAACTTTTGAATTTTACGCTATGGTTTTACGCTTTTCATTTTGAATTTTGCGTTTGTTTAGAGTGAGCTATGAATCTTGGAAATGACAAGGCGTTATGGTTGCTGTTTGCTGTACCGGCTGTCTTGCTGCCCGCATATATCTGGTGTTTCTGGCAAAAGGGCCGGGCACTGAAGATATTAGCCAGTATTGATATGCTCAAAAAAATTAACAGCACCGTCAGCATCAAAAAGCAGATTGCAAAATCCCTTCTGCTGGTCATAGCTTTTGTAAGCATCGTCATTGCTCTGACCGAACCGAAATGGAACCCCCAGCCGCAGAAGATAAAGCGAAAGGGCAGAGACATCGTAATACTGCTCGATACCTCCCGCTCGATGTTGGCTGAGGACATCAAACCGAACAGGCTCGAACGTGCAAAAATAGCCATCACCGACCTTATAGAGATCCTCAGGGGCGACAGGGTTGCTATCGTAACCTTCGCCGGCAACAGTGCCGTAAAATGCCCCCTCACCCAGGACTACGCCTTTGCGCGAATGGCTCTTGCCGACATATCCACCGAAAGTACTACCCGCGGAGGCACGTTAATTGGCGATGCCATCAGAAAGGCTACCCAGGAGGTCTTTGACAATCAGAGCCGCGAGTTTAAGGACATAATCCTGATTACCGACGGTGACGACCATGAAAGTTTCCCGGTCGATGCCGCCCAAAAGGCCTCCGAGGCCGGTATCAGGATTATTGCCATCGGATTAGGTGACGACGACACCGGCTCGCGTATTCCAATTACCGGCCCTGATGGTAAAAAAACTTTTCTGAAATACAAAGGCCGGGAGGTCTGGTCGAAGGTCAACAGCGACATGCTACG
>QNBT01000214.1 GCA_003644205.1 Planctomycetota bacterium
AAGAAGTGGGTTGCTATAACAATTGCGATAGAACCGGGTACCGGCGACAGTGGTATGGTCTCCGGGGGAGCAGGCTATACGACCCAGTCATCAAGCGGTCCCAGCGGGACCAGCACGTTTTCGTTGACCGCACCCCAAAGCTCAGCGATGACCACTATTGCAATAGCGCCGGATGCTGAAAGCCTTGATCAAATATTGCCTTAAATACTTTCTATCGCGATGTATGGATTACTAAAAACGAAGAAGTCTATGATGACGATACTCAGGAATAAAACCTTGATGAACAAAGGCCTGACATTGTTGGAGATGATTATCTCTCTCGCGATAATCGCGGTCATCTTTGCGGTCGTATTGCCCCAGTTTAGAACCATGGAAAGCAGTTGGGCCTCAAAACAGACTACTGCCGAGGTCATTCAAAACGGAAGAATCCTGACAAACCGCCTCAATCGCAGTCTTGCAACGGCTGTACGAATAACCGCAGTCAGCGACCCTGCCGAAACAAACGGCTACATAGAGTTTGAAGGTAATGACGGCACCACCTATCGATATGACATCGCCGGCAATAACTACGTCGAATTCGGCCCTGTTGGAAACCTTAATGATTTGGCCGGGCCGGTCAGCCAATTGCAGTTCACTTGTTATGACGCCCATGATTTGGATACTCCAACAACAAATCCCGCCGAGATTCGTTCCGTGAGGGTTGAGGTAATCCTGACGAATCCCGGCCCTGGTCCGGATAAAACATTTACTACCATGGCCTATCTTCGTTCAAGTTACGATAAGTACGTTCCCCCCGTCTATGTGGAGCCTGACTCGCCCTTTGAGTTCAATATAACCTTAGGTCAAAATCCGGAACTGGCCCAGATAGACAATACCCATTACCTGTTTGTTTATGCCGGGCCGGGTGAAGACGGCTGGGCAGTGGTCGCAACAGTAAATACCACCGGCTGGACGGTTGCCAGGGAAAGCACCTTTGAGTATGACACCGATAAAGGTGATCAGCCTGCATTAGCTAAAATCGACGATGAGCATTATCTTTGCGCCTACAATGGTGCCGGTAACGACGGCTTTGCTGTCATTTTGAAAGTTAATGCCGGCGATTGGACCGTAACACGGGGAACTCCCTTGGAATATGACACCGTGAACGGACAATCACCCGCCATTGCTCAGGTTGACCCGACCCACTTTCTCTGTGTTTACGAGGGGCCGCTCAACACCGGACAGGCGGTAGTGTTTGAGGTCGATACCACAAGCGACACTGTAAACGTTGTAACCACTCTTGAATTCGAGTCAACCTGGTGCAGTACTCCGGCTATATCCAAAATCGAAGATGGGCGTTTCCTGTGTGTTTATGAAGGGCCGCAAAATGACGGCTGGGCGATTGTGCTGACGGTAAATCCGGGCACATATCAAATACTGAAAATATCTCAATTCGAGTTTAATACGACAAAAGCAACAACACCGGCAATAATCCGGATTGACCTTCAACATTTTCTTTGCGCGTACGCAGGGTCGGGTGACAACGGCTATGCAGTCATATTGATGGTGGATGCTCTTAACAGCATCGGCAAAGGCCCCACCGTAGTTTATGATTCTGGCAAAGCTATAACTCCCGACCTCGCATGGATTGATGGTGACCGGTATGTTTGTGTTTATGAAGGCCCGAATTTGGATGCCTGGACAAATGTGTTTGTCGTCAATACGACCGATTGGTCCATTACTGTGGATTTACAGGCGGAGTATGACCCTGTCGGCGGACAAACTCCGTGCATTGTAAAAATAGTTCAGGACGAAGAAATTCGTTTTCTGTGTGTTTACCAGGGTTCCAATAATGACGGCTGGGCCGTTATATTAAATACAAAACCGCTGCTGCCATAGTTGTAAGGACAAAAACTTATAGGACGCTCATCCAATATCTTTATCCCCGTAGTTACGCCTCTTACCTTCGCCTGATAAAAACGCTGCTTAGTAGCTCTGAAGTCGGTTTTAACCACTATCAGGCCGCCGGTGCCGGAACTGTACTGTTATTGATTTTTTCCAAAATCAGTCGCTGTTCTTGGACGATGTAAGTTCCATACACCGGAGTGACTTTAGTGTTTGACGCCGGGATTACGAAAGTTTCTTAGCCCGGAAGGTTGTAACCGCATGCATTTAAGTGCAAAAAATAACGGTTCGGTAATGCTTATTGCCATCTTTACAATTGCCCTGCTCAGTGCGATTGTTATCGGTATGCTCGAGATGAATACCGAGGAGCTGCAACTGATGCGCAATCAAATCTTTGCTGTATATGCCATTGCCGTCGCCGAAGCCGGCCTGAACGACGCCTTAGCCGAGATTAGAAACGATGACACATGGACCACCGGCTTCACCGACGAACCTTTCAACGGTGGCTCATACACTGTTACCGTCGCCGGCTCTTTGCCCAATCGCACCGTAACCTCCACGGGAACTTCAAGCGAGGGCTTCATTGCAAGAGCTGAAGCCGACATAACCGTAGGCGACAGCAGCCCTTATGTAATAAGAATCGATAATCTGAGGATCAACGAATGAAGTTAGGCCACAAAACTTCCTTAGGCATTGACATTTGTGAGGACCGGATAAGCGCTGCCCTGCTCAGGCAACACGGAAGCGGGATAAAGCTCGTAAAAACCGCCACCGCCGACGTCCCCAAAGGCGCTATCACGAATGGAAATATCACCGACCCCGCTGCGCTTGGCGCCGCTATAAGGCAGATGCTCGCCAAGAACCAGATTCGAAGACAGCCGGCGGCGGTCACGCTCGTTGCAAAGCCCGTCCTTACACAAATAATCGACCTGCCGGATGATATGCCGGACAACCTTAACCAGTTCATAAGCGCTGAAATCAAGCACAGTTCGGTGTTCACAGGCAAGGAGCCTTACTACGACTCCCACGGCCTAAATAAACTCACTCCCGAAAGTCCGGCTCGTGTGTTTGTAGCGGCTACCAGCCTCGATAAAGTCTCGATGCTGCTGAAAACCATGAGCCTTGCCGGTATCGAGACTGACTCAATCGAATTGGACATAATCGCTGCAATCCGCGCGCTGAATGAACGAAGGATTGCAAATGCCTATGACCACAATTTGCTCTTTGCACTCATCCGTGGTTCTGTTATGACTCTGTGTGTATTCAGAAAAGGCCAGTTCGATTATATTCGATACATCGACCTGGCAAACGAGCTTAATGACCCGGATAAGTCTATCGCCCGCTGCGAGACTGAATTTAGCGCCATCATCCAGTTTTACGACATCGAAGTCGAATCTGCTGCTAACACCAAATGGGAGTTTGCTGTTGCAATTGACTGGGCGGCTATAGAGCCACAGGACCTGGAATTTTCCCTGCAAAAAAAATACGGCGTCGAGGCGCATGTGTGTTCGGGCTCGACTCTGTGCGACGACACCGTTCTGGAACAAGCCGACGCCGAAAACCAGGCATCCATAACCGCCGCAGGCCTGGCAATGAAGCGGTTCGTCCCTGACGGCTCTCAGATCAAAATAGATTTGTTGCCGGATGAGGTTAAGGAAATAAAACTCTCCAAAAGGCTCATGCTGATTACCGCCAATGTGGTTGCAGCTATTCTGCTGCTTATGATTATAATCGCCGGTGTTGTGAGAATTAAGCTTTCGAAAATCGCCCCCTCCGGTCCTGAAGCCCGACAAATTGACCCCATTACAAACATGGAATTGTTGTTGAAACGGAAGAATGTCATTGATGCAAAGATTACAGAGCTTTCCACCAAGAGAGACAAAATAAGCGAGATATTTGAGGGCGATAACACCGGCAACTGGGCCGGAATCCTCGATGACATCCGGCGCAGAACGCCGATTACACTGTGCATTACTCGTTTGAGCTGTCCTGGAGCTCTATCTCTTGAGATTGACGGCCAGAGTCTTTCCTACAGGTCGGTACATCTGTTCGCCGACCTGCTCGGACAGTCCGAATTTGTCGATTCAGCCACTGTTGCCTCCACAAACAGAAACCGCCGAGTCGAGGGCCTTATCTCTTATTCGATAAATTGTATTCTAACCGATAATAGAGGATTACCTGCTGATGTTGAAGGATAAGTTTATAAAATCCAGTCCGAGTTCGAAAATATTTATCTCCGTCTCTACCATCGCTATTGCGACGTTGATGGCATACGGTTGGATTGTTACACCACAAATCAGCCATTTACATGCCGCCCAGCAGGAAAAAGTAATGGCACGCAATGCGGAACAGAAAAATGTAGGTCTAAAAAACCAGTTACAAAAGCAGGAAGCAGAACTGACCGAACTCCACCGCCAGGTCGATGCAATCAAAGACAGTTTCTTTACTAAAACAGAGGCACATGAATTCTTCAGCGACCTCGACACGACCGCGCTTCGGTGTGGCTGTAACATCGGTTCTCTAACGTTTATGTCGGAAAAAGCCATAGCCCCCGAAACTGAGCACGAGTACTTTTCCAGCGTCATACTGAAACGTGCTGAAATCACATTTACCGGACAATATGATGCCATTCTGACTTTACTTACAGAGCTGGCCCAAAGCAGGCACCGCATATCAATCGGAAGTTTGCTTATCAAACCCAACTCGGCAAATATCGACGATTTAATTTGTTCCATGACCATCACAATCTATATCATCGAAAACAAGGAGAATATAGAAAATGAATAGAGCCAATATCATCAAAATCCTCGTCTGCTGCACAATACTGATGACCCTCGGCTACGCCGCCCAGGTCCGTTCCATAGCGGGCGCCGAAGCAACTGAACAGTATCCGATTGAACCC
>QNBT01000215.1 GCA_003644205.1 Planctomycetota bacterium
ATATAATGATTTAGACGAAGTTGTCAAGCTCTTAGGCAACATGGAGCTGGACAAGGCCCACGAGAAACTGCAGTTCTACCTTTTCGAAAATCCCGAATGTGCGCGTGGCCGAATGGCTGCAGCGGCAATATGTCTGCATCGAAACAATATACAGGGAGCAATCCAGCAGGTTCAATCGGTATATCTGCGCCAGCCCAGTAATACAATGGCACTTTATACACTTGGGTATTGCCGTGAGCGACTCGGCCAGGATGCTGAGGCCATGGAGTTTTACCAGGATTGTATAAAGTTCAAGAGCCATCTCCAACTGCCCAGGCAGCGCATGGCCGCCATATATTTCAAGAACGGAAGGCTCGATAAGACCATAACGGAATATGAGCTGTTAACAACCGAGCATCCGGAGGACATATCGTCGCTGGTGCTTTTGGGGTATCTGTATATAGCGGACCGGCAGTATGAAAGCTCGATTGCTACGTTCAATACGGCGATTGTGGTGCATCCGGACAATTTTCATGACGACAGCGAGGCCCAGGAAATTGAGGGACTGATTGAAACGGGCCAGTTCGCCCACGCAATCGAACGGACCGAGTGTCTGATGGAACAGGTCGGACAGATGCCGGATCTCCATGTGAGGCTGGCCGATATTTTGAGCCGCGGGGGCAGGCCCGCCGAAGCAATAGCACATTACGAAAACGCGCTGCGAACTCAGCCGAATTACCTTGAGGCTACCATAAAGCTGGGAACGCATTATCTGCGGTTTGGTCATGTTTCATTAGCGGCCGAGCAGTTCAACCGGGCGGTGGAAATTAACGATGAGATAGTGGATGCATACTTAGGCCTGGCGCTGGCACAGCACTTAGCCGGGCGGGCGGATGAATCTTGTCAGACGTTATCATTGGCATCGGCCATACAGAAAAACAGTACATTGTTGTTTTCCGAAACCGCGGCGCTAAACCTTCAGGTAACACTCAATCAGGAACCGTGTGCAGAACATTCCAACGAAATTTCCAAGGCCTTGATTTCGCAGGTGATTAAGGCTCACCAGATACAGATGCGCACCACGCCGGCAAGCGCCGACATCCATTACAAGTACGGTATTTTGATGATGGTCGCCGGCGACATCAATGCCGCAATCAAATCATTCGAAACCGCTCTCGAAATAAATCCAACTCATCATCGCTCCCGCAGCAAACTATCGATATGTATTTATGAGACCAGCGACCATGGCCTTGCGATGAAAAAATTATCTACCATCGACTCGCTTGATGCGGCCACACTCGACCTGCATTATCGAACGGCGATTCTTTATTGTGACAGGCACAGCTTCGCTCGCGCTCTTTGCAAGCTGGAAAACACCATGAAGAACAATTTCACTCAGCCTGACGCAGCAGTTAATATTCGTGTTGTACTTGAGAACCTCGGTCTTGTGGATAGAGCAAGCTCAACCTGGGACAGACTAACAGAAACCGCCCACAATAACATAAGTGCCCACTTTCGATAGCTACAATCCAAAAGACACCAAATTATCCAACCAAAATGAACTTTTTATTTCTATTTCCCGCTTTTTTGCCCCCAAAAGCCAAATCAACCGCCCCGAAGGCATATATGGCTGATTTTGCTGAATGTAACATAATATATGTTATAGGACGTTGTAAATGGTGGTTGTTTACGAGGCGTTAATTTGGTTTTTGTGCTAAGCTGATGTCTGTCATTCCCGCGAAAGCGGGAATCCAGAAATCAAGTATCTTGAGGCGGAGCCTCAAACAAATCATTGTCTAAAAACTTATGAGGATTACCTTAGAAACACGATATTCAGCTTAAAAGTGTTGACTAATAGTTCGATTCGATGTTAAAAGCTATGGTTATGGATGTTTCCGAAGCCATAAAGAGACGGCGCAGCGTCAGGCGGTTCAGGCAGGAAGAAATTTCAAGAGAGATTCTTCTTGAGCTTATTGGGGCCGCACGTTGTGCACCGTCTGCGGCAAATCGCCAGCCTTTGGAGTTTGTAATTGTTGACAGCGAAAAGTTAAAGGCTAAGGTATTCGCACAATTAGCCTGGGCAGGCTATGTTCGGCCAAGACGCGACCCCCCTGCCGGCAAACGCCCGGTTGCGTACATAATTGTCCTCATTAACAAAGAAAGAGCCTTGGCTGATTTCGACCCTGTCGATGCCGCGGCAGCGATAGAGAATATCCTACTGGCTGCTCAGGGCAACCAAATCGGCTCCTGCTGGCTCGGCTCGATAAAGCGGGAAAAAATCAGGGAAATCCTCGAAATACCCGACACATACAAAATAGATTCTGTTGTTGCTTTGGGATATCCTGATGAACAGCCAGTTATGGAGGATTGCAAAGACGAGAACATCGAATATTACCTCGACGACAAAGACGTCCTTCACGTGCCCAAAAGACCCCTACAATCGATTACCCACTTGAACAAATTTGGATTACCCATTGATTAACCAATGCCGGTTCTAAGCAAAAGTTTGCTACATATCTCTCAGGGCCAAGGGTTTTCCTAAGATTTCGGAATAGATAATGGCCCTTTGGAGATTGCTGCTGCCGCTAAGCTCGGCCCGCAGGGTGGTGCGTTTGCGGACTGCAACAGATGGCACTTTAGCCTCAGTGGCAGCTACCTTTTGCAGCTTACGCGGCTTTTTGGAGGTTTTAGGAGCTACTTTTGGCTCAAAACGTCCGGCAGAAGTGCCGGATTTGGGCTTAGGCCGTTGAGGGGGTACTTGAGCAGGTCGAATCGGGCCAGGCCTTACAGGTGGCGTCTGTGGCCGCATATGGGTAGGTACACGAGCAGGTCTTTGGACCGTTGGCTGAGGACGGCGGGCTACTGCTACTGGTTGCGGCTGACGAGGCGCAGGATGCTGCCGCGGTGTGCCGGGTGCACCCGGTTTTGCATAAGGCAAAGTCTTCGCCCGTGGCGGCACCGAGCGTGGCCCGGCGGGCCGCTCGCGGACGTCAGCTTCATCAAGTGCCTTATATCTGAATTTGCCTTCGGTGTCTCTGAGGCCCGGCCTTGTCTCAAAAATACCTTCCTCGTCGCCGGCGCCCTTTTTTAATTTCCCAAGCGCGCTGACGATGTATATAACCACAAATATTACGGGCACCAACAATTCAATCCAGCCGCCCTTCTTACGAGCGGCAACGATAGTCTCTAAAAAGTCGATCATAACTATCAACTCGTTTCACAAATAACGCTACTCTCTAATCGTGGCAAACCATCCCCAAGCTTCGCTTGAGGCTGCCGGTCTACCACGAAGCCCGTGTCTAACAAATCATTCATAAGCCTTTATTTCGACTTTTCATCTTCTGGCGGCTGGGCGATTGAATCCCTCATGGATGTATCGGCCTGGATGTTCTTCATCCGGTAGTAATCCATAATGCCGAGATTGCCTTTGCGGAACGCCTCAGCCATTGCCTTGGGCACTTCGGCCTCTGCCAGAACCACCTTCGCCCGATTTTCCTGCACAAGCGCCTTCATCTCCTGCTCGCGGGCAACAGCCATCGCTTTTCGTTTTTCCGCCTCCGCCTGTGCACGTTTCAGGTCGGCCTCTGCCTGTGCCTTTTGCAGTTTAGCGCCGATATTCTCGCCGACATCCACATCGGCAATATCAATCGAGAGAATCTCAAAAGCGGTGCCGGCGTCGAGACCTTTTGCCAGAACGGACTTTGAAATGTTGTCCGGATTTTCCAAGACGCTCTTATGGCTTATTGCGCTTCCTATGGTTGTAACGATGCCCTCGCCCACACGGGCAATAATCGTCTCTTCGGTCGCCCCGCCTATCAACCTCTCGATATTGGCGCGGACAGTTACTCGCGCCTTGGCCTGTAGTTGAATACCATCCTGTGCGACGGCATCGACTGTCGCCCTGCCTTTAGACGGGTCGGGACAATCAATAACCTTCGGATTAACGCTGGTCTGAACGGCGTCTAAGATATCACGCCCGGCTAAGTCGATCGCCGTAGCAATCTTTAACGACAGGTCGATATTTGCCCTGTTTGCAGCAACGAGCGCACGTACTACATTCGGCACTCGTCCTCCGGCTAAGTAGTGGCTTTCCAGATCGCGCGTTGTGAGAGTAAGACCTGCCTGCACGGCGGTTATTTTGCTGAGGACGATGGTTCTGTAATCGACCTTTCGCAGCCACATTCCGATAAGCTCGGAAAACTTAACTTCCGCCTTCGACAGCCATGCCTGCAGCCACAGCTTGAAAAACGATGCTACCAGCAGGACGAATACAAGCACTACAATAAGAAAGATGATGCTGATTACCAGCAAAACAACTTTGCCCGGGCTGGCTGCGGCGAGAACTAATCCAATCGAGTCAAACATTTCGTTTCCCTTTCATTAAGCCTTCTCTTCTACCATACGAACGGTCAATTGCGTCCCTTCGACGCGAATGACCGCTACCTTACTATCCTTTTCAATATACCCGGTCTCAGCCACACATTCAACCCTGCGTCCTGAAAAATCACACATCCCCACCGGCCGAAGATCGCTCAAGACAACACCGGTCCGACCGACCAGCTCTTTAAGCCGGTCGGTGTCCGGTATCGCATCACCGAGGTCGCGTTTAGGCGGCGTCAATGTTACCGCTTTACCGAACCTGGTCTTTGGAAACATCTTATAGGCCAATATCAGCACAGTGGGAATCATTAATATTGCGACGACAATGCCTATCCAGCCTGCCACCGTGCTATAGTTGAAAAATATCACTATCCCCCCTGCCAGACACGCGAGTGAACAAACACTCAGCAGTCCACCTGA
>QNBT01000216.1 GCA_003644205.1 Planctomycetota bacterium
ACGATGCTCAACGACGCGGTGGATTTAGACATGTTTAAGCCGAAGAACTCTCACAGGAATGTTCTGATACGGGATTTCCTGCCATCCGGACAAATACTTATAGGCATCGTTGGGCGCATCGAGCCGCTTAAACGTCAATTAGATTTGCTGCACGCAGCGGAGCAGGTGATACGCCAATCGACAAACACCGTCTGCTTTTTCATCATCGGACGAATCCACTCTCGCCAATACTTTAAGAGATTAAAAAAAATTGTCGGCAAAAGAGGCTTGGGTAAGCATGTTTTCTTTACCGGCGGTCGGGATGATATGCCGCAAGTTCTGGCCTCGCTTGATATATTGGTCAGTCTTTCCGGCGGGTCCGTTATGTTTGAAGCAATGGCCTGCGCTAAGACCGTCATATCAGCAGGATTCAGCACAGTGCAAAGCGCCGTTCACATTCAGGACGGCCGTACGGGTCTGCTGATAACCTCAAGGCGAAGTGCCGAATTGGCACATGCCATCAAGAAAATAGCAAATGCCCCCGACCTTCGAGCCCGAATTGGGAATGAAGCAAGAAAATGGGTTCAAGACAGGTTGTCATCTACTGTCATGGTTGACCGAACACAACAACTCTATAACCGCCTCCTCCAGAAGCCAATCAAAGCAAATCGTCAGGTTTTCATCCCCTCTCATCTTAGAGCTTCAATGTGAATTTCGACCTGTATGACCGGAACCTTTTTGAATCCTGCATAGCGAACCTTCTTTGGTAGAACCTTCTGACCCTCGCATTTTCCAAAAGAGGCGAATGGATTTGAAAAAGATTAACACCGGTGCAACTGTTCCCTTCGATTACTTTGAATCTTTCTCTCGTTACTACAATGTCCCATCCTATATAAGGAATGAAAGGGAGTGTTTTGGCCATCTCTGTCGTTTTGTGCTTAATCATTTTCCAACGCGGGACGATTACATTTTCAATTTGATTTCCTGTTTCAGGATGCCTGCTCTCGAAACACAACTTTCCCGAAGATGGGTATGACACGGCCTTTCCCAATGCCCCTGTATCGAGGGAGATAGGGCAACTGTACCCCCCCCGTGCCCAGTTATCCACGGGGATTGATTTCATGCTGCCGAATCGATGTATCGCCGCAGCAATAAAAAGCTCATTGTTGTCATCATCACACATAGTTAAAATCCGGATAGTATTGGCTGTATGGGGGAATATCTCAGAAGAATATTTGTGTTGATATATAAATTCGGTGATCAGGTAGTTTTCAAGGTTTGCAACAATCGATAAATACTTCTCGTATGAAACCACCTCACCGTTTATTATGATTTTTTCACCGTTAGTTGTTATTACAAATACACCTTCTCCCTCAGCTCCTATTAGTGGTTTTAACACAACACTACCCTTCTCTTTGCAAAAATCCGCAAACCTTCCGATGCTTATGCTTGCACTTTCGCCAAAAAGAGTAATGCATTTATCCTTTATCAGCCCATAAACCTCAGGTAAATAATCCTTAAAATCCCGGAGTATTTTTGTGAAGTAGAGCTTGTCATGAAGCATTATCGAATAATAACCGTTAATCTTCGCGGTTTTCTTGAATCTCGCATAATCCGACAGATAGTTTTTATAATCATTATCTTTAAGAGAATATATAAAGTATGATTCGCTTAGGAATCCGTTTCCCCACATCTTCAATTTCTCAAGGATACCAAGCTTAACTTTCCTCGAACGTTTGTATAAATAAATCATCTCCCTTATTTTTTTTCTGAACGACCTGCCTATCATAAAACCACAACCTATTGGATTGTAAATATCCACGTACTCTATTGTTCCAAGTCCGAGCCTCAAAGATAACCGAAAATCTTGACCTGTTTGGTGCGAAACCCGCTACGGATCAGCCGGTGGAGAAATCAGTAACCATCTGTCTCATCTTCCTCCCGGTAGCAAAGCATCCGAAACCTGCTCATCCCACCAGGCGGTGTCTCTGAAATACTGCTTCATCATCACCGCCGCTAAGACACCGTCGCCGACAGCCGTCGCTAATTGCATCGCCGCCCCTATCCGGCAGTCCCCCACAACAAACACACCCGGCACAGCCGTTCGCAGATACGATGTATCGCACTTGATGAAACCTTTATCCGTAAGCTCCACAAAACCCTTCAGAAAATCTGTATTGGGAACCATTCCGATAAATATAAACACGCCGTCGCAGGCAATTTCTTCCTCCACGCCCGTCTTGACGTTCTTTAGTTTTGCCGATTCAACCCTGCCGGTACCCTGTATCGCCGTAACAACCGTTTCGAGCTTCAGCTTCAGGTTTGAATCCGCCTCCCCGACCTTATCCATAAGCTCTTCGACCAGCACCTGAGTAGCCCTGAACCGGTCTCTGCGGTGCACCAATGTTACTTCAGAGGCAAACCTGGCAATATGAAGTGTGTCCTCGACCGCGACATTACCGCCGCCGACCGCTACTACCTTTTTATCCTTGAAAAACGGCGCATCACACGTTCCGCAGTAACTCACACCGGCCCCGGCACTGCGAAACTCTTCTTCACCCGGCACACCTAATTTACGATACGAGCTGCCCGGTGCCAAAATCACTACTCTGCCAATATAGGAATCTTCATCACAAGTCACCTGCAAGGTACCATCGTCGAGCTTCTTTACCGAACTAACCTCCGAGCTTGTTTTTATCTCGGCTCCAAACTGTTTTACCTGTGATAACAGTGCCTCTACCAGGTCCGGCCCGCTGATATTTTCAAGGCCCGGATAGTTCTCTATCCGGTCGGTGTTGATAATCTGTCCGCCGGGGTAGAACTTCTCCAACACTAATGTTTTGAACCTGTCCCGCGCAGTGTAAAGTGCCGCCCCCAAACCCGCCGGCCCACAACCGACTATTATGCAATCGTATGTTTGCTTCCCCATAGCGACTCCTTGCCCTCAAAACCTACCTTACTCAAACCGACCGACCCGCTGCGACGTGGCGCAGACGCGGCGAGTGGCCAGTTTGAGAATGCAAAAATCAAACTGCAAACTGCGGCTCGACTGAGCTCGCCGAAGTCAAAATTGCCGAATCCCGATAAATCGGGATGGCTGATTTTATTGATTTTTTTGTGTTATACAACATCTTGTTAAATAAAAAGTTACGTCAATTTTTAACCATAAATCGGTCAGTTTGACTACCTTGCTATAATTTTTTTATCCGTTTAAGGCCTCATAGTCAACATCATTCTTGCTAAACAACCCCAATCGCCTCAGCCTTGAAACCGTCGGCCTTTGTGACCAATCCGGCTGCACCAACTTCAGGCTCACCGCCACCGCCCGAAAAATCCGCTCAGCAAGCTCAGCGTCGTCGAACGTAACCACTTCCAGTTCCACAACAGCCCCATGACCTACACGGGCTGTCCCCAGGAAGACATCCTTCAATCGGCCGCGAAGCCGAGCCTGAACCCAGTCCATCGGCACATCCGCCTGAATCTGACCCGCTTTAACAATTTTAACCTCATCCGTCCCAGCTCGTATGGATAGTCTGTCCTCCGGCATCAAGCTGTCGGATACCCCCATAAAACGCCACTGCACGATGGCACCCACCTTGCTGCCGACAAGCAAGTGCCCGCTCAAGGCATTTACATCCTCTGTCTTGTTATATTTCCACTGGTCCCAATGCTGCCATCCACCGCCCGCCGGAAGCGACACGCTCACACCAGCAAGTTTCAGCTCCATCGGCTCCGAAAGTCTTATCTTGTTGCGAAAGCTCACTACAGACGATGCCACCAGCAGCCCCAGCGCAAAGATGCCCAGCAGAACCATTTCCGCCGCCGAACAACTCCGTATATCGAATCTCACACCCATACTCGCCTATAATAGCCAACCACTGTCCCTTTTGCAACTAAACGGTCAAACAGAATCGCAAGCACGCCGGCAAGAACATTCAGGCCTATAGTTACCCTCTGAAAGAGGTCGTAGCCAAGAAAAATTGCAGCCGAACCTTATAAAAAAATTATCGTATTAAGAAAATCTACTTTCACAGGCCCCATAATATCTTGACCACAATCCAAAGGAGCCGCCTTTTTTAATAACATTAAAAAATCCTAACATAATCTTTTTGCAATACCATTATTTTCTTGACATTTGGTCTATCATCTGATATACTGATGTTTGAACATTGGGGGTTAAAGATATGTCGGATGGGAGAAAACAATTTGTCGATATTGTTTTAACAGTGTTAGCGGCTCGTCCTCCGCCGCTGACCGGCCTGAAAAAACGCTTTACTTTGAACAATCTGTAGCGGAGAAGGAGCAAGCTATAATTAGCCCATCGGCTACCCACACCTGCCCGGCAAGCTCCTTTTCAGTTGAAAAAGTAGTGTAACCGGCTTACGGGATTTGCCCTTATACATTCTATTTATTACATTTTTAGTGAAGGGACTGACGGTTTAGAGAATAGGCCAAATCAGTTACTCCATCGGCTGATAGGCATGTTTTTGCGCAGCTTGGCTGTTCGATTAAAGTGCACTATGGCTCCCGGCCGGGTCGGGAGGCGTATTAAGAAACTTATTTGGGGGGTCTAATAAGTTTCTTAAATAAAGGGTCTCTGCTCAGGGGACGCAGAGACCCTTTTATTATGGTTCTCATCCAATAAAGTTGGTAGATAGCAAGGTTATTTTAATTCTATTCTTTCAGTGCAACTTTTCCACGTATGGCCGGCAAATCGCCTCCGCGGGCCACTGTTGCCAAAGCTCGCAAACGTTTGCCGTTGGTTGTCTGGCAAAAGATAACAACATGGAT
>QNBT01000217.1 GCA_003644205.1 Planctomycetota bacterium
CTCTGTGGCTAAGATTCACTCAAAACACCATCAAGAATTTCAACGGCCCGGTCAATCTGCTCGCTTGTTACGGTCATGGAGGGCATGAATCGCAGGACGCTGTCGTTTGTGCAGTTTATTCTGAGGTCTTTGGCCAGGCACTTATCAACGATTTTGGTTCCCGTTTTGGTCAACTGGACACCTATCATCAAACCTTTGCCGCGAATATGGTCGATTATGGCGTGTTTGTCTTTCAACTGCTGCAGCTTCTGGTTCGCGTACTTCCCCATTTTGTCGGCGTTATCGAGGAGGTACTCTTGCTCGATGGCTTCAATAACCGCGATAGCGGCTGCGCAGGCCAAGGGATTTCCGCCGAATGTGGAGGCGTGCGTGCCGGGTACGAGCGAAGCTGCGACCTCGGCTGTCGCCATCATTGCGCCGATAGCGACGCCACCGCCCAGGGCCTTTGCCATCGTGATTATATCAGGTTCGATGTCATAGTGCTGATAGCCGAACCATTTGCCGGTTCTGCCCATGCCGGTCTGGACCTCGTCAAGAATTAGCACGGCACCGTATTTATCGCACAGCTCGCGAGTGGTCTGCAGGTACTCGTTCGTAGCGACATTGATACCGCCTTCACCCTGGATAGGCTCCAGCAGAACGGCAGCGACTTCATCGCTGAAAGCCTTGGCCAGTGCATCGATATCGTTGAACGGCACATACTCAAAACCGGCGAGCAGGGGCAGAAAACCATCGTGGTATTTCGGTTGGGCCGTTGCCGTTACGGTTGCGAAGGTCCTTCCATGAAAGCTGTCGTGGGCGGTGATAAACTTGTACTTTTCCTGCGGCGTATGCTTGCGGGCCAGCTTCATGGCGGCCTCGTTGGCCTCGGCGCCGCTATTGCAGAAGAAGCACTTGCCGCCGAACGCCCGCTCGCTGAGCAGCTTGGCAAGTTTGCCCTGTTTGGTAATGTAAAAGGTATTGTCGATGTGGAGCAGTTCGCCGGCCTGTGTGCGGATGGCCTCGACGACCTTCGGGTGGCAGTGGCCGATTCCGCTGACCGCCCAGCCGGGGAACATGTCGAGAATCTTATTGCCGTCGGCGTCAAAGATGTAATTACCCTCACCTTTTACGATGACCCTGGGCAGCCGACCGTAGTTGGCGATGACGTATTTGTCGAACATTTCAATTATTTCATCCGTCGTCATTTCTCTTTCCTTTAACAGTCTCTGATGACCCCTTTTGCACATCAGCATCGGGTCCCGGCCTCTGCCGAAGGCAGGGGATGGTTGGTCCCTTACTTGACTATCTGTGTGCCGATGCCTTTGTCGGTGTAAATCTCCAGCAGGAGCGAATGCTGGATGCGACCGTCGATTATGTGTGCCTTTTTGACACCACCATCGAGGGCGGTGATACAGGCATCGACCTTTGGCATCATACCGGCGTTAATGGTGCCGTCGGCGACCATTTTTTGAATTTCGGCCTCGCTCAGACTCGACACCCTGCTTTCGGGGTCACTGCGGTCGGTCAAAATCCCGTGTGTATCGCTAACGAATACGAGCTTTTCAGCCTTGACGGCCCCGGCAACTTCGCCGGCGGCGCTATCGGCATTGACATTCAGCTTGCCGCCTTTGACGTCGCTGGCAACAGAAGCAATAACCGGGATAGTGCCTTTATCACAAAGCGTCGTCAGCAAAATCGAATTAACGTCTGTTATTTTTCCTACAAGTCCGAGGTCGAGCTTTCGACCGTTTTCACCGGCCAGCCGCAGTGGCTCGGCGAACAGCACACAACTGCTCAGCGAGTGCAGGCCCATGGCATTGCAGCCGAGGTCTTTTATGATTTCGCAAAACGGCGTATTTATTTTGTGTACAAGCGTATGCTCTACGATAGCAAGCGTCCGCTTGTCGGTGTATCTTCTGCCGTGGACCCATGTCGGCTCCAGGCCCGCCTCGGCCATAGCCTTTGTTATGGCCTTTCCGCCACCGTGTACGATGACCGGGCGTATGCCGACCGTTGCCATGAAGACGACATCGGTCAGCAGCTTCTTTTGCAAGTCCACGTCATCGAGGATACTTCCGCCGAGCTTGACGACGACGATTTTGCCGTTGAAGCTGCGGATATAGGCCATGGCCTCGATGAGCGCTTTGGCTTTTTTGATTGCTTCTTCCATAATCAAAGCCAACGGTCGGAGTCGAACCGACAACCGCTGGTTTACAAAACCAGTGCTCTACCATTGAGCTACGTTGGCACATTCACATTTGTCATTCCCGCCGAGCTTGTACCCCCTGCGAAAGCAGGGGCCCAAGGGGCTGGATTCCACATCAAGTGCGGAATGACAAATTACAGATTCATCTGCAAAAGTCTAAGATATTGAGCCAATAGCCCAATAATCTACCGCTCATGGACGGATTTTGCAAGAAGATTACGAAGAAAAAGTCTGCGCCGAGCCAATGGGACCCGACCACAAGGGATTAGCTAAAAAAGCGACCACTGTGTTTATAGAAGTCCTTGCTCGTTTGGAGTTTTATGGCAGTCATTCATCGCCCTCACAGGCCAAAATGCCTTTTTCAGTCAATGAAATGGTGCGTCCCCATTGGCTTGCCTCGGATTCTCTCAAATAACCGTGGTCAAAAAGGTAATGTATTCGGTAGTGGACTGCGACCAAAGAAATGCCGAACACTTTGGCAATTTCTTTTCTTTTCGGAGCACAATCATTGCTCTTGATGTAGTCATAGATAAAACGCAAAGTGTGCATTTGGTTGTCTTTTAATGGTCGTGCCATACTTTACCTCACTTACAAAAAGATGGCCGGGGGTTAATGACGCACAAAACAAAAAAAAGCGCAGCCGTCCTTACGGATAGACATGCCCCGACCATAATTGGTAAATTGAACAGACTTAACTGTACCTTTTCCATGCTCTAATTGTCCCATACGCCAGCCGGATTGCAAGTGAAAAAGCGGACAAAGCCAAAACTGTGTGGTCAATTAGGCAAGGGGTATCTCGTACACATCTCTGCGATGGCCTATGTGCAGAATTAAAACAGGAACTTCTTTTTCAGGGATACGAAGACTGCTATAAAATTGTTTCATAGTCTATAATAGTATGCAGTATACTGCGTACTATTATAGTACTCAGATTTTCTAAATGAGGAATATTAGAAAACGCAATTCTGCCGTCTCTAAGTATTCAGCGTTGCGAAATGAGTCTTAGAAGTTTGTACAAGTGGCCTCCGGTTTTGGTCGAGCGGCGCACGAGTAATGTCCGCTCAGGGATGGACTTTAAGTCCAGCTGTCTGCTTGTTCAGTCTCGGTGCCGCCAACGGCAACTGCGGTCTTTTTATGACGCCGGCGGTTCTTCTTTTCATAATCGTTTACGGTTTTTATGATTCTCCGCAGTTTCTGGCGACCCTGGCCGCTGGCCTCAAGCCCGATAAACTCGACGCCGACGCAGAGTCCCTGCCCACCGGCCTCTTGGGCGATGTGCCTGACCTGGCCTTCAACGTGTATCGGTTTTTGATATGACATCGGGGTAAATTGCAGACCTACAAGCTGGCCTATTTTGAAGTTCGGCCCCTGCTCACGATCCACCGCAATTTGAATACCGCCTGCGGAAATGTTGAGAAGTCTTCCCTGCCAGTAATTCTCCAGAGGCACCTGCCTCGATTCGTCTGTGTAGCCGCGATGCCAGAACAAAACACGGACGTTCAGCGACTCCGGCACCGGGATACGGCTGTATGCCCTTCTTTGCATCCTGTCCATTCTGTTGGGCAAATCAAGCACGATTCTCCGACCGCGGGCTTGATTTACAGATACCTCAAATCCTGCGACGACTGTCTCAAAAATATACCTGTTGAAGTCTTGCTGGATACAAATACCTACCGGTTGGTTTATTTCCAGGTTTACCGCCGAAGCGTTTTCCCCTCCAACGGTCTCAACGTGCAGAGTGTGGGTGGTCAGGGTGCAAAGTGAGACTTCCGTTGTATGCCATTTTCCTCTTGTCAGATGGCTTATAACCGCGGTCAGCTTCTCTTTGACAGCGCGGGCAAGAACATCCCTAAGTTCTTCAGGTTTCAGGATTTCCGGCTCATTCATTGCCAATAGCACCCCGGAATTTGTATTCTATCATGGCCTCTAAAATCTAACATACAAGGCCGTTAGCAGCAAATCAGCGTGCCGACTTATTTCTTTTCGTCCAAATACGCGCGCCTGCTCCACAAATATTATCGGCACATATTCATTTGGGCTTAACAGTTCCAGACGCTCCAGCTTGGTATTCATGTCCCCCGCCATGAAGAAACGCGGGCTGATTCAGAGACCGGATTCTGCTGTGGCCTTACAGGTCTGACGTTTTTCTACGCCTTTCCTGTAAACGTCCTTGTGGTTGGAGAACATGACCTGCCGGTCAATCGGCAGATTGAACAAGCTGTGATTTTGAGCTGTCCTTCCCAAGGTTGTGAGCATTATTTCCTGTGCCGTTATTCTAAAAATATCGGCGATTTTTCAAACAGCCTGGACCAACTTCCCTGTTTATTACCTATTACAGAACCGCTTAAATAGACCTTTTGGCCGGCTTTTTTTAGCGGTGGTTTCGTCAACAGCACCAAGTCGAGTGGTTACACTCAACACAGCAAGAATTTGGAAATATCAAATTTTTATTAACGTCCCAAAGTTTGGGGGTAATCCGGTTATTCCCTTTCCAAACAAATAATCGCGTTTAACGCTCCCGCTGCGACGTGGCGCAGACGCGGCGAGTTATCAGCTACCGGCA